>NZ_PQLN01000060.1:0-30515 GCF_002919855.1 Aeromonas sp. ASNIH8
GAGGACAGGCGTGAATGAAGTCGAGAGCTTGGTCGATACGCATAAAAAAATCCGAAACCCAACAAGGAGTTTCGGATTCTTACACAGCCTGAGGATCGGTCAATGGATCCTTAACTGATCGGCATTACACCCCGAGGTGCCCTTTTTGTTGACCAGAACTGACGGCTTGCAGCCCAGAAACCTTGACGGAAACGGTGCATCGAGAGCAATGGCCGCCTGTTGTCAGCAGCCCGCCGTCCTTCAGGCCGCTACTGCTTGCGGCTCAGGATATAGAAGGAGATGCCGCCAAACAGCAGGCTGGGTGCGATGGCCGCGAGGATGGGCGGGACCGCATAGACCAGGCTGACCGGGCCGAACACCCTGTCGCTCACATAGACCGCGAAGCCGGTCATGATCCCCATCAGCATCCGCGCCCCCATGCTCACCGAACGCAGCGGGCCGAAGATGAAGGAGGAGGCGAGCAGTATCATGGCCACCACGGAGAGCGGTGAGAGCAGCTTGCGCCACATCTCCAGCTTGTAGCGTCCGGCATCCTGCTTATTGGCATCCAGATAACCGATGTAGTCCCGCAGCCCCGAGATGGGCAGGTTCTCGGGATCGATGCTGACCACCCCGAGCTGCTTGGGGGTCAGCTCGGATTGCCAGGCCATCTGGGCATGCTGTTCGTCCTGGATCCGGGTGGGATCGTCAAACCGGGTGATGTGCACCTGCTTCAGCAGCCAGTGGTGATCCTCGAACACCCCCTCCTTCGCCTGCACCACGTCGATCAGGTTGCGGGACGGAGTGAAGCGGTAGAGGGTGATGCCGGTCAGGGCGCCATCGTTGCGCACCCCGTTGATGTTGACGAAGTTGTTGCCATCCCGTGCCCAGACCCCGTAGGCCGAGACCGTGAGTCGCCCTTCCGACATGGCCCCCGCCTTGATGTCATCTGCCATCCGCTTGGCGGCCGGTGCGACGTACTCGCCCATCAGCCCCACCAGCAGCATCAGGGGAATGGCGGTCTTGAGCGCCGCCATGACGATGCTGATCTTGGAGCGTCCCGCCGCCTGCATCACCACCAGCTCGGAGCTGGTCGCGAGCTGGCCCAGGCCGATGAGGCCACCGAGCAGGGCCGCCAGGGGGAAGAAGAGCACCGCCTCCTTGGGCATGGAGAGCAGCACGTAGTAGAGGGCGTTGAGCATGTCGTAGTTGCCTTCTCCGACCGCCTTCAACTGCTCCACGTACTTGATGAGCGCGGCCAGCCCGACCAGGGTCAGCTCGCACAGCAGGATCGACATGAAGATGACCCTGCCTATGTATCTATCGAGAATGCCGAACATCAGCAGAGACTCCCAGGTTGCAGCATCATGCTGACTTTCTCTTGAACAATTGCCCTTTGACCCCGTTCCACCAGCTGGTGCCCTGCAGGTTGAGAGGCAACCCTATCAGCAGCAGATAGACCAGGGGCACCAGGAACATCCCGGGCCAGTGGGGCAGACGCCCGCTGTCGATGGCCGACCGGGCGGCACTGAGCAGCAGGAAATAGGAGAGATAGAGCAGGATGGCCGGCAGCAGCTTGGCGTAACGCCCCTGACGGGGATTGACCCGCGCCATCGGCACCACCAGGAAGGTGAGCACCAGTATGGAGAGGGGCAGCGACAGGCGCCACTGCAATTCGGCCATCAGCTGGTTGTCCTGGGTACCGAGCAATGCCAGGGTCGGCTTGGCCGCCGCCTTGCGGTTGGATCGCTCCATCTCCTGCTGGCGGATCACCAGGCTGTATTCACGGAACTCCGAGACCTGGAACTGCTTGCCGGTGAAATGCCCCTCGTAGCGCGAACCATCCTTCAGGGTCAGCCACTGCAAGCCGTTGCTGTCGGCGGTCACCTGCCCCTCGTTGGCCACCACCACTGACGGGGGTGAGCCACCCTCGGCCCGTTGCAGCACGAAGATTTTCTGCAACTCCGACCCCTTGTCGTTCAGATCCTGGATGTAGGCCACCAGACGCCCCTTGTCGAGCTCCATGAAGCGGCCGGCCTGCAGGAAAGAGATACCGGGATCGGCCTTGAACTCGTCGATCACCTGGTACTCCCGCTCCTTGGCCTGGGGGGCGACCCAGCCGGTGTTGAACGCCGCGACGGCGGCGGTCAGCAAGGCCAGCACCAGGGCGCTGCCCATGATGAAACGGTGACTGAAACCCACCGCGTGCATCACCGTCATCTCGCTTTCCGCGTACAAACGGCCGTGAGCAAACAGAATGGCTAAAAACAGACTGATAGGCAGCATCAACAACGCCATATTCGGCAGGTTGAGCAGCAGGAGGGTGGATACCAGGCGCGTCGGCACCTCACCATCGGCGGCATCGCCAATGATCTGGATAAATTGCTGGCTGACGAAGATAAGCAGCAGCACGAACAGCACCGCCAGCTGGGTTTTCAGGGTCTCCCTGAACAAATATCGGAAAACGATCACAGTCATTCCCAAGTAAACTTGTGTTTTTAGTCGAATGCCTGAAAAATAGGGCCCTATATTGGATTTTTACCAGTTTGAACTGCGGAGCCTGTGACTGTTCGCTCCGCCTCTGATACCCCAACAAGCACCGCATTATTCAATAAATGGTGCCTTTTGTCTTTAGGATGTAGGAGATTCCATGGAGTTCAGTGTAAAGAGTGGCAGTCCTGAGAAGCAACGCAGTGCCTGCGTCGTGGTCGGCGTTTTTGAGCCCCGCCGCCTCTCTCCGGTTGCCGAACAGCTGGACAAGATCAGCGACGGCTACCTCAGCTCGCTGCTGCGCCGTGGCGACCTGGAAGGGAAACCGGGCCAGATGCTGCTGCTGCATCAAGTACCGGGCGTGCTCAGCGAGCGCGTACTGCTGGTCGGGTGCGGCAAGGAGCGCGAACTCGACGAGCGCCAGTACAAGCAGATCATCAACAAGACCATCACCACCCTGAACGAAACCGGCTCCATGGAAGCGGTCTGCTTCCTGACCGAGCTGCACGTCAAGGGTCGGGATACCTACTGGAAGGTGCGTCAGGCGGTGGAAACCACCAAGGCGGGCCTCTACAGCTTCGATCAGTTCAAGACCAACAAGGCCGAACCGCGCCGTCCGCTGCGCAAGCTGGTCTTCAACGTGCCGACGCGTCGGGAACTGACCATAGGCGAGCGCGCCATCAACCACGGCCTGGCCGTGGCGAAAGGGGTGCGCATCTGCCGCGACGTGGCGAACATGCCGCCCAACGTCTGCAATCCCGCCTACCTCGCCTCCCAGGCCCGCCGTCTGGCGGATGCCTATGACAACATCACCACCAGGGTGGTGGGGGAGCAGGAGATGGCCGAGCTCGGCATGAACTCCTACCTGGCAGTGGCCCGCGGCTCCGAGAACGAAGCCATGATGGCCATCATCGAGTACAAGGGCAACGCCGACGCCAAGCCCATCGTGCTGGTGGGCAAGGGGCTGACCTTCGACTCCGGCGGCATCTCCATCAAGCCGGCAGACGGCATGGACGAGATGAAGTACGACATGGGTGGCGCCGCCTCCGTGCTCGGCACCATGCACGCCCTGGCCCAGTTGCAGCTGCCCATCAACGTCATCGGCGTGCTGGCAGGCTGCGAGAACATGCCGGGGGGCAACGCCTACCGCCCCGGTGACATCCTCACTACCATGTCCGGCCAGACCGTCGAGGTGCTCAACACCGACGCCGAAGGCCGCCTGGTGTTGTGTGATGCCCTCACCTATGTGGACCGCTACGATCCCGAGACCGTGATCGACGTAGCGACCCTGACCGGTGCCTGCATCATCGCCCTGGGCCACCATACCTCTGGCCTCTTGGCGAACCACAACCCCCTGGCCCACGAGCTGCTCAACGCCTCCGAACAGGCCGGCGATCGCGCCTGGCGCCTGCCCCTGTTCGACGAGTATCAGGAGCAGCTGGAAAGCCCGTTCGCGGACATGGCCAACATCGGTGGCCGTCCGGCCGGTACCATCACCGCCGCCGCCTTCCTGTCGCGCTTCACCAAGAAGTACAACTGGGCCCACCTGGATATCGCAGGGACCGCCTGGAAGAGCGGCAAGGAGAAGGGCTCCACCGGCCGTCCTGTGCCCCTGCTGACCCAGTTCCTGCTCAACCGGGCCGGCGTGGCGGACGTCGAAGACAAGGAGTGATCCCCTTCCCCATCGACTCGAAGAGCGATGCGAGAAGGCGTTACCCTGTATCACAAGGAAGAGGCCTGCCTCTTCCTTGTTTCATTGAGAGAATCCGGGAAGTCCGTGCCAGACGCGGCTCCCGAAGACGGCCAATCGCTGTCCGTCACAGCCAAACGGGACCGACCTGATGAGCCAAGTGACCTTTTACCTGATGAGCCAGCCCGATGATGCGGATGCCTCCGCCGTCGAGCGCCTCGCCTGCCAGCTTGCGGCCGATGGCTGGAGCGCAGGCCACCTCTATCTGCTGTGCGAGGACGAGGCCCAGGCCCTGCGTCTGGACGAGCTGTTGTGGCAGTTGCCGCCCGATCGCTTCGTGCCGCACCAGTTGCAGGGGGAGAGCGGTCAGGCTCCGGTGGAGATAGGCCATCAGCCGCCACGGCGGCGCTATGCCTGCCTCATCAACCTGGCCCGGCAGACACCTTTGTTTGCAGGACACTTCGCTCAAGTGGTAGATTTTGTCCCCACTGACGAAACGCAAAAGCAGCAAGCCCGCGAGCGCTACAAGCATTATCGCCAGGCGGGCCATACCCTCGAGATGAGGGATCAGCCCGTCCTTGCCGCACCGGATCCGGCGCAGCCCTGACTGTGCCACCCTCGATCCACGACGAATCAACACCAGACTCCATCCATCCAGAATACGGCGAGACCATGGAAAAGACTTTTAATCACAACGCCATCGAACAGGCGCTCTATCAGCACTGGGAAGCCCAGGGTTACTTCAAGCCCCACGGCGACACCAGCAAAGACTCCTTCTGCATCATGATCCCGCCGCCGAACGTCACCGGCAGCCTGCACATGGGTCACGCCTTCCAGCAGACCCTGATGGACACCCTGATCCGCTACAACCGCATGCAGGGCAAGAACACCCTGTGGCAGGCGGGTACCGACCACGCCGGTATCGCCACCCAGATGGTGGTTGAGCGCAAGATCGCCGCAGAAGAGGGCAAGACCCGCCACGATTACGGCCGGGAAGCCTTCATTGACAAGATCTGGCAGTGGAAGGAAGAGTCCGGTGGCACCATCACCCGTCAGATGCGCCGTCTGGGTGACTCCGTGGACTGGGAGCGCGAGCGCTTCACCATGGATGAGGGCCTCTCCGCCGCCGTCCAGGAAGTGTTCGTGCGCCTGTACGAAGACGGCCTGATGTACCGCGGCAAGCGTCTGGTGAACTGGGATCCCAAGCTCAACACCGCCATCTCCGACCTGGAAGTGGAAAACCGCGAGATCAAGGGCCACATGTGGCACCTTCGCTACCCGCTGGCCAACGGCGCCAAGACCGCCGAAGGCCAGGATCACCTGATCGTCGCCACCACCCGTCCGGAAACCATGCTGGGCGATACCGCCGTGGCCGTGAACCCGGAAGACCCGCGCTACAAGGCGCTGATCGGCCAGCACATCCTGCTGCCGCTGGTGAACCGTCTGATACCCATCGTTGCCGACGAACACGCCGACATGGAGAAGGGCACCGGCTGCGTGAAAATCACCCCGGCCCACGACTTCAACGACAACGACGTGGGCAAGCGCCACAACCTGCCGATGATCAACATCTTCACCCTGGACGCCCACGTGCGTGCCGAGGCCGAAGTGGTCGATACCAATGGCAACCCGAGCACCGCCTATGACGCCGCCCTGCCGACCGAGTTCGCCGGGATGGAGCGCTTCGCCGCCCGCAAGGCCATCGTCGCCAAGCTGGACGAGCTGGGCCTCCTGGCCGATATCAAGGATCATGTGCTGCAACAGCCTTACGGCGATCGCGGCGGCGTGCCCATCGAGCCCATGCTGACCGACCAGTGGTACGTGCGCGTGGCCCCCATGGCCAAGACCGCCATCGAGGCGGTGGAAGATGGCCGCATCCAGTTCGTGCCGAAGCAGTACGAAAACATGTACTTCTCCTGGATGCGCGACATTCAGGACTGGTGCGTCTCCCGTCAGCTGTGGTGGGGTCACCGCATCCCGGCATGGTATGACGATGCCGGCAACGTCTACGTGGGCCGCAACGAAGAGGAAGTGCGCGCCAAGCACAGCATCCCGTCCGTGACCGTGCTGCGTCAGGACGAAGACGTGCTCGACACCTGGTTCAGCTCCGCCCTGTGGACCTTCTCCACCCTGGGCTGGCCGAACAACACCGAGGCGCTCAAGACCTTCCACCCGACCGACGTGTTGATGAGCGGCTTCGACATCATCTTCTTCTGGATTGCCCGGATGATCATGATGACCATGCACTTCATCAAGGACGAGAACGGCCAGCCGCAAGTCCCGTTCAAGACCGTCTACATCACCGGCCTCATCCGTGACGAAGAAGGCCAGAAGATGTCCAAGTCCATGGGCAACGTGCTGGACCCCCTCGACATGATCGACGGCATCTCCCTGGAAGACCTGCTGGAGAAGCGCACCGGCAACATGATGCGGCCGCAGATGGCCGAGAAGATCGCCAAGCGCACCGCCAAGCAGTTCCCGGAAGGGATCGAGGCCCACGGCACCGACGCCATGCGCTTCACCCTGGCGGCGCTCGCCTCCACCGGTCGTGACATCAACTGGGACATGAAGCGCCTGGATGGCTACAACAACTTCTGCAACAAGCTGTGGAACGCCTCCCGCTATGTGCTGATGAACACCGAAGATCAGGATTGCGGCTTTGCCGGTGGCGAGATGCAGTTCAGCCTGGCGGATCGCTGGATCCAGTCCCAGCTGCAAGTGGCCATCCGTGACTTCCGTACCGCCCTCGATACCTACCGCTTCGACATCGCGGCAGGCGTCTTGTACGAATTTATCTGGAACCAATTCTGTGACTGGTATCTGGAGCTGACCAAGCCGGTGCTGACCAAGGGTTCCGAGGCCGAGCAGCGCGCTGCCCGCCACACCCTGGTGACCGTGCTGGAAACCCTGCTGCGCCTGGCTCACCCGATCATCCCGTTCATCACCGAGACCATCTGGAAATCGGTCGCCCCGCTGGCCGGCGTACACGCCGACACCATCATGATTCAGGCTTTCCCGGAATTCGACGCCGCCAAGGTGGACGACGCCGCGATGGCGGATCAGGAGTGGGTGAAGGAGTTCATCGTCAGCATCCGCAACATCCGCGCCGAGATGAACGTGGCCCCGAGCGTGCCCCTCAACGTGCTGCTCCAGTGCGATGCCAAGGATGCCCAGCGCGCCGCTGACAACGAGGCCTTCCTCAAGTCGCTGGCCCGTCTGGAATCCATTCGCGTGCTTGGCGCAGGTGAAACCGCCCCGCTGTCGGTCAAGAAATTGATCGGTGCCACCGAGCTGATGATCCCCATGGCCGGTCTCATCGACAAGGAAGCCGAGCTGGCCCGTCTGGCCAAAGAGGTGGCCCGTCTGGTGGGCGAGTGCGGCCGCATCGAAGGCAAGCTCGGCAACGAAGCCTTCGTCGCCAAGGCGCCGGAAGCGGTCATCATCAAGGAGCGCGAGAAGCTGGAAGATTACCGCCTCCAGTTGACCAAGCTGGAAGCCCAGCAGGCCGAGATCGCCGCGCTCTAAGCCACAGCGCAACATGACAAGCCCCCGTTTATCGGGGGCTTTTTCATGTCAGGGGCTCAGTGCCCCCTTTCCTGCCCCGCGGTTTTATCCCTCCCGCCGGGGCGATATTCAAAAATTCACGAGCCAAATCACCTCCTTTCACAAGCGCAGAGCCCGCAAATTCATTACACTGCCAGCGGTCTTTTCTATCGGGAGTGCTGCTGCAGTATGGAAATATTGATCCTGTTTGGATTGATTTTGCTCAATGGCGTCTTCGCCATGTCGGAAATCGCCATCGTGACGGCACGCAAGGCACGTCTCGCCAAAATGGCGAGCGAAGGGAGCCGCTCCGCCACCATCGCCCTCAAGCTCGGGGAAGATCCGACCCATTTCCTCTCCGCCGTGCAGATCGGCATCACCAGCATCGGTCTGCTCAACGGTATCTATGGCGAGTCCCTGCTGGCCCAGCCCTTCGCCCTCTGGCTGCAGGAGTGGGGGCTCTCCCCCAAGAGCAGCAGCCTGCTCGCCACCGTCATCGTGGTCGTGCTGGTCACCTATCTCTCTATCGTGGTAGGGGAGCTCGTGCCCAAACGCCTCGGACAGCTCAGCGCCGAGCGCATCGCCTGTCTGGTAGCCCGCCCCATGCTCTGGCTGGCGACCCTGACCCGTCCCTTCGTCTGGTTGCTCTCCGCCTCCACCAACGCCAGCCTGCGGCTGCTGCGGGTCGATCAGCGCAGCAGCAACAACGTCACTCAGGAGGAGATCCACGCCATGCTGGTGGAGGGCTCCGAAGCGGGGGTGATCGAGGACCATGAGCACACTATGTTGCGCAACGTGTTCCGCCTCGACGAACGCAGCCTGGCCTCCCTGATGGTGCCGCGCAGCGACATCCGCTATCTGGACCTGTCACTGCCGCTGGAAGTGAACCTCCAACGTCTGGTGGAGTATCGCCACAGCTTCTTCCCTGTCTGTGACGGCAGCCTGTCGGATCTCGTCGGCATCCTCAACGTCAGCAAGGTGCTGCACGCCTACATCAAGGGAGAGCCCATCGATCTGGCGGCGCTGACCCAGGACGGCAGCCTGCTGCCGGAGACCCTCAATGGCCTGGAGCTGCTCAACCACTTCCGTACCCACTCCGAGCACATGGTGCTGGTGGTGGACGAATATGGCGAGCTGCAGGGGCTGGTCACCCAGCAGGATCTGCTGGAAACCCTAGCCGGCGACTTCCAGCAGGAAGATGGGGAGGACAACTGGGCCTTCCAGCGTGCCGACGGCAGCTGGCTGCTCGACGGCCTCATTCCGCTGCCAGAATTGAAGGACTGTCTGGAGCTGGTTCGTCTGCCGGAAGAAGAAAAACATCACTATCACACCCTTGGAGGGCTTATCATGCTGCTCCTTGGCCGCCTTCCCCAGACCGGAGACCTGGTCACCCTGGAACAGTGGCAACTGGAAATCGTGGATATGGACGGCCTGCGCATCGACAAGGTACTTGCCATGCCCTTGACCGACCAACCCAGCTAACCTGCGGAGTTTGCATGTATGGAGCAGTTTTACCACCTGGCTCACGCCTTTATGCATCAGGATCTGGCGACACTCTCTGATCCCAAGATGGTCTTCATGGTCTATGTCGTCCTGCTGACCTTCCTGGTGCTCGAGAATGGTTTTATCCCCACCGCCTTCCTGCCAGGGGATACCCTGCTGATCCTGACCGGCGTGCTGATCTATCAGGGGGTGTTGCCGATGGCGGTGGTCCCGCTGCTGATCATGGCGACCTTCGTCGGTACCTGGCTTGGCTACATGCAGGGGCGTTTCCTCGGCCACACCCGGATGTATCACAGGCTGATGTCCCACCTCGATGACAAGCACAAGGAGAAGGTACACTACCTGCTCAACAAGTACGGCATCATCACCCTGATCACCGCCCGCTACATCGCCTTCGTGCGTACCGCCTACCCCTATATCGTCGGCGCCAACGAGATCCCCCAGGGGCGCTTCCTGGTGGTCAACCTGATCAGCTCCATCATGTGGATCTGCCCCCTGGTCGGGCTGGGTTACTACCTGAGCCACACCAAGCTGGCCGCGCAGTATGAGTCCCAATTTCTCAGCGTCATTATCTACCTGCCGGTCGTGCTGCTGGTGGGCGGCCTCATCGCTCTGGTCTGGCGCTGGTGGAGCAGACGCAAGCCCCGCATCTCCAGAGAGTGAGACAAACCATAGGGTCGCCCACAGGCGGCCCTTTTTTATGGAAAATAGTGGCGAATTCCCCCAGCTCGCTCTTGTAAAGCAGGGACAAAAATGAGTGAATCTAGCGCCTTTTTTCGCTGTGGATGGAGTTGGTTGTATGGGGTGTTGGATTCGCGCAATCGCGCTGGTAGGTGGATTGATGGGACTGCTGGGTTCGCAGACAGCCCTGGCGACCCCCGACCCGGCCAAGCTGCAGCTCAAATCGGGCAGTGCCCTGGTGATGGACGTCAACACCGGCAAGACCCTGTATCAGAAAAACCCCACCCGGGTGCGCCCCATCGCCTCCCTCACCAAGCTGATGACGGCGCTGGTGGTGCTGGATGCCCGCCAGAACCTCAATCAGACCCTGACCATCGATCAGAACGACAGAGACAACATCAAGCACACCTATTCACGGGTGCGCATGGGCACCCAGGTCAGCCGCCGCGACGCCCTGCATCTGGCGCTGATGTCCTCCGAGAACCGCATGGCCTCGGCGCTTGCCCGCCACTACCCGGGGGGTCGCCAGGCCTTCATCCGCGCCATGAACAACAAGGCCAGACAGCTCGGCATGCGCAACACCCGCTACTATGACTCCACCGGTCTCTCCACCCGCAACGTCTCCACCGCCCAGGATCTGGCCAAGCTTCTCTCTGCGGCCTATCGACAGCCGCTGATCCGTGAATTCACCCAGGACACCAGCAGGGAGATGCGCTTTCACAAGCCGGCCTACAGCCTGATGTTCAACAATACCAACCCGCTGGTGAAGAACCCGGACTGGGATGTACGCCTCTCCAAGACAGGCTATACCGACGAAGCGGGCCGCTGCCTGCTGATGCGTGCCAAACCGGATCGTCAGGAGCTCGCCATCGTACTGCTCAACTCGGTGGGCAAACGCACCCCTGTCGGGGATGCCAACCGCATCCGCAAGTGGCTGAAAAGCTGATTCTTTCCACGAAGACATGAAAGGATGCCGCGGCATCCTTTTTTATTGCCCGCCAAATGCCTCAGCAGGCCGCCAGAGGGCGCCAGCCCCGCACAGCATAGATGCGCATGGTGCGGGCACCCAGGTCGCCACAGGCACGGCCACGGGATGCATCAGCAGCCTGCCAGGCAAGATACGTCGAGAGTGGTGACCCAGGGGCACGTGCAGCCAGGGGGAACCGTCCCCCGTGTGAGCGTCAGGGAGAAGGACACGAGAGAGACAACCCCATGATGGGGAGGAGGATATCGCCCATAAAAAAACAGCCCCGACTGACGTCGAGGCTGTCTGTATGGTGCGCCCGAGAGGATTCGAACCTCTGACCACCTGGTTCGTAGCCAGGTACTCTATCCAGCTGAGCTACGGGCGCTCACAACTTGTTGCACTGCTTGAAATATGGTGCGCCCGAGAGGATTCGAACCTCTGACCACCTGGTTCGTAGCCAGGTACTCTATCCAGCTGAGCTACGGGCGCTCATAAATTGTTGCACTGCTTGAAACATGGTGCGCCCGAGAGGATTCGAACCTCTGACCACCTGGTTCGTAGCCAGGTACTCTATCCAGCTGAGCTACGGGCGCTCATAAATCATTGTATTGCTTGAAATGGTGCGCCCGAGAGGATTCGAACCTCTGACCACCTGGTTCGTAGCCAGGTACTCTATCCAGCTGAGCTACGGGCGCCCTGTTTTCAAACGATAAAAAAAGCTTACTCAACAGTAAGCCTTCTTTAGTGCCGACTTGCTGATGGTCAACACATGACTCCAAGAGTCAAATATGGTGCGCCCGAGAGGATTCGAACCTCTGACCACCTGGTTCGTAGCCAGGTACTCTATCCAGCTGAGCTACGGGCGCAAAATGGCGGAGAAGGGGGGATTCGAACCCCCGATGCGGGTATAAGCCGCATACTCCCTTAGCAGGGGAGCGCCTTCAGCCTCTCGGCCACCTCTCCGTTTGCGGGGCTGATAATACTTCACAGGGATTTTTAGTCAAACACTTTTTTGGAGAAAACAGAGCGTTCGCTCAGCATTTGGCCAAAGAGTGGAATATTCAAGCAATATCGACACTTACCCAGTAGTTACGCGCTCTGCAGGCCGATTTGCAGGCCCCTGAAAAACAAAAGGCGACATCCGGGATGTCGCCTTCAGACAGCCATGAAATGGCTTAGAAATTCGGTTGGCCCGGGACTTTCTCGGCCTGTATCCGCATGTAGATCTCTTCGCGGTGTACGGAAACCTCTTTCGGTGCATTCACACCGATACGAACCTGGTTCCCTTTTACGCCCAGTACGGTAACGGTTACTTCGTCACCAATCATCAGGGTTTCCCCTACACGACGAGTCAAAATAAGCATTCGCTTGCTCCTGTATCCTGTTTTGTATTTATATCGATATGCGCCATTATCTTACAAAGATACCGATATGGTAAATGGTTGAAACTAAATCAATCAGGGATTGTTTCCCAAGGGCTGCTCATGAGGCTCTTGATCCAACCCGAACGCCGAGTGCAACGAACGCACGGCCAGCTCCAGGTACTTCTCGTCAATCACCACGGATATCTTGATTTCAGAGGTGGAGATCAGCTGCATGTTGATCCCTTCCTCACCCAATACCTTGAACATGGTGCGCGCTACACCAGGATGATTCCACATGCCGACCCCGACGATGGAGACCTTGGCGATCTCTCCGTTGCCCTGCACGCAGGCGGCCCCCAGCTCGCTGGCGGTCTCCTCCAGCAAGGCGCGGGCCCGGCGATAATCATCGCGATTCACCGTGAAGGTGAAGTCGGCGGTACCATCCCCCATGGTGTTCTGCACTATCATGTCGACATCTATGTTGGCGTCGCTGATCGGATTCAGGATCTGCGCGGCCACGGTCGGCCTGTCCGGCACACCCAGAATGGTCAGGCTGGCCTCGTTGCGATTGAACGCAATGCCGGATACCAGGGGTGCTTCCATCCTCTCACCTCCATATGTGATTAAGGTTCCCTCTCCGTCGACGAAACTCGACAGCACCCTTAGCGGCACGCGGTACTTGCCCGCGAACTCGACCGAACGGATCTGCAACACCTTGGCTCCGAGACTCGCCATCTCGAGCATCTCCTCGAAGGTGATGGTATCGAGGCGACGCGCCTTGGGCTCGATGCGCGGATCCGTGGTATACACCCCGTCCACATCGGTAAAGATCTGGCACTCATCTGCCTTGATGGCCGCAGCCACGGCCACCGCGGTGGTATCCGAACCACCTCGGCCCAGGGTAGTGATGGCATTATGCTCATCGCGCCCCTGGAAACCGGCAATCACCACCACCTTGCCGGCACCGAGTGCGGCTTCCACCTGCTCGGTGTCGATACGGGTGATGCGCGCCTTGCCATAGGCGGAATCGGTGTGGATGCGGACCTGATCACCGGTCATCGAGACTGCAGGGCAACCGCGCTTGTTGAGCGCAATCGCCAGCAGTGCAATGGAGACCTGCTCACCGGTGGAGATCAGCACATCCATCTCGCGCCGGTTGGCATCCTGGTCCAGCTGCTGGGCCATGCCCAGCAACCGGTTGGTTTCGCCCGACATGGCGGAGACCACCACCACCACATCATGTCCCTGGGCACGGGTCAGTTGAACCCGCTCAGCAACTGCCTCGATCCGCTCCAGCGTGCCGACCGAGGTGCCACCGTACTTCTGTACATAGAGTGCCACAGATCACCTCGCCCGCTTACAGGCGCTCTTCCAGCCAGGAGTGAACGGATTGCAGCGCCGCCGGCACCGCCTCAGGCTGGGTACCACCCGCCTGTGCCATGTCGGGACGACCACCGCCCTTGCCACCCACCTGCTGGGCCACCAGATTGACCAGCTCACCAGCTTTGACCTTGCCGGTCAGGTCATTGGTCACGCCCGCGATCAGGTTGACCTTGCCATCACTGCTGGTTGCCAGCAGCACGACACCGGATTTCATCTGGTTCTTCAGCTCGTCCAGCATGCCGCGCAGGGATTTGGGGTCGACCCCTTCTAGGGCGGCAACCAGCACCTTCTGGCCATTGATGTCGATGACCTGGCTCAGCAGGTCGTTACCCGCCTGCGCCGCCAGCTTGGCCTTGAGCTGTTCCAGCTCGCGCTCCATCATCTTGGCCTTGTCCAGTACCTGGCGAACCTTGTCGGCGATGGAGAACTGATCGCCCTTCACCAACGCGGCGGCCTCTTCGATCTGTTCACCCAGCTGGTGCATCAGATCGATGGCGCTCTTGCCGGTGACCGCTTCGATACGACGCACGCCAG
This sequence comes from Aeromonas sp. ASNIH8, assembly GCF_002919855.1. Classification (NCBI taxonomy): domain Bacteria; kingdom Pseudomonadati; phylum Pseudomonadota; class Gammaproteobacteria; order Aeromonadales; family Aeromonadaceae; genus Aeromonas; species Aeromonas sp. ASNIH8. Next base: position 14,135 of record NZ_PQLN01000060.1, read on the forward strand.
CCGCGATGCCGCTCTCGGCAATGATCTTGAAGAAGCCGATGTCACCGGTGCGCTTGGCGTGAGTACCGCCGCACAGCTCGGTGGAGTAGTCGCCCATGCGTACCACACGCACATCGTCTTCATATTTCTCGCCAAACAGCGCCATGGCACCGGCTGACTTGGCCTCTTCCAGCCCCATCAGCTGGGTGGCCACCTCGTGGTTGGCACGGATCTGGGCGTTGACGAGCTCCTCGATCCGGCGAATGGTCGCCATGGTCAGCCCTTCGAAGTGGGAGAAGTCGAAGCGCATGCGCTCGGCGCCCACCAGGGATCCTTTCTGGGTCACGTGCTCACCCAGCGCCTGGCGCAAGGCCGCGTGCAGCAGGTGAGTCACGGAGTGGTTAAGGGCGATGGCCTGACGACGGTCGCCATCGACCACGGCCTCGACCTCGGCTCCCTTCTCCAGGGTACCCAGTTCCAGATAGCCCTTGTGGATGATAGCCTTGCCCGCTTTCTGGGTGTCGGTGACGGCGAAGATGCCGTCATCCACCTTGAGGATGCCGCTGTCACCCACCTGACCGCCGGACTCCGCATAGAAGGGGGTCTCCGCCAGCACGATCACGGCCTCTTCACCAGCGATGAGGCCATTGACCTCGACACCATCCTTGTAGATACCGACCACCTGGGTGTTCTGGCTCAGCTGCTTGTAACCGGTAAAGGGGGTCTCGAAATCGAGCTTCAGCACGTCGTTGTAGTTCACGCCGAAACTGGAAGCCTCTTTCGCGCGGGCGCGCTGCTTCTCCATCTCGGCCTTGAAGCCCTCTTCGTCGATGCCGATCTCGCGCTCGCGCACCACATCGGCGGTCAGGTCGGCCGGGAAGCCGTAAGTGTCATAGAGCTTGAACACCACTTCACCCGGGATAACCTTGGCATCACCGAGGTTGGCCAGGACGTCTTCCAGCAGCAGCAGACCTCTGTCCAACGTGCGGACGAATTGCTCCTCCTCGATGCGCAACACTCGCTCGACCAGCGGCAGCTGGGCGATCAGTTCTGCCGCCACATCCTTCATCTGCACGGCCAGCTCGGCAGCCAGCTTGTAGAAGAAGACGTCGGTAGCACCCAGCTTGCGGCCGTGACGCACGGCGCGGCGGATGATGCGGCGCAGCACGTAGCCGCGACCTTCATTGGAGGGCATGACACCGTCAGCCACCAGGAAGGCGCAGGAACGGATGTGGTCCGCGATGACGCGCAGGGACTGGTTGCTCAGATCCGTGGTGCCGACAATCTCGGCCGCCTTCTTGATCAACGCCTGGAAGATGTCGATCTCATAGTTGGAGTGCACTCCCTGCATGATGGCGGAGATACGCTCCAGACCCATGCCGGTATCCACGGACGGACGGGGCAGCGGCTCCATGGTGCCGTCAGCCTGACGGTTGAACTGCATGAAGACCACGTTCCAAATCTCGATGAAGCGGTCGCCATCCTCGTCCGGTGAACCGGGAGGGCCACCCCAGATGTGATCGCCGTGGTCGTAGAAGATCTCGGTGCAGGGACCACATGGGCCGGTATCGCCCATGGCCCAGAAGTTGTCGGATGCATAAGGAGCACCCTTGTTGTCACCGATGCGCACGATGCGATCGGCCGGCACGCCGACCTCTTTTTCCCAGATGTCGAAGGCTTCGTCGTCAGTCGCGTAGACGGTCACCAGCAGGCGCTCTTTGGGCAGCTTGAGGGTACCGGTCAGGAATTCCCATGCAAACCGGATGGCGTCCTGTTTGAAGTAGTCACCGAAGCTGAAGTTGCCCAGCATCTCGAAGAAGGTGTGGTGACGGGCGGTATAGCCGACGTTTTCCAGGTCATTGTGCTTGCCGCCAGCCCGCACGCAACGCTGGGCCGTGGTGGCACGGTGATAGGCACGCTTGTCGGCGCCAAGGAACACGTCCTTGAACTGGTTCATCCCTGCGTTGGTGAACAGCAGGGTCGGATCGTTGTGCGGTACCAGCGAGCTGGAAGAGACAACCTGGTGTCCCTGGGTGCGGAAATACTCGAGAAACGCAGCGCGAATCTCTGACGTGGACATGTACATGGAAAATCCTGCTTGATTCGAATACGGACTTTTAACCGCATTAATGTAAGTTTTCTGCAGGGTAAAGTAAAACGTGGGGACCCTTGACGGGTGAAATAGCCCCCAAGGGGCCAGCGTTTGGCAGCAGCACCCGCAAGGACGTCACAACAGGGGAGCTTCGGGATGCCTCGCTCGACCACAGGGCCGCCATCGACAGACCCGGCGAAGGGCTGATATTCCCCACCAGCCGCACCGCACACCAGTTGCTATAGATGTTCAACCTCGGCGCGCCACTATTGCTCACCTTGCATGGCTGAGAGGGCGTAACGGGCTTGTTCCTGGGTAAAACCACGCCCCATCAGATATTTGAGCCACTTCATGCGCAGTTTGAAGTCGGCAAGGTCGGTCGCCTTTGCCCGACGCGACAACAACGCAAGCGCCAGTTCGAACCAATCAAGCTCGGGTTGATCCAGGGCCGCCTCGATCTGGGTGTCTTCCAGCCCCTTGCGGCGCAGGTCGAAGCGGATCCTGAGCGGACCATGGCCTTTGGCCGCACCAGCACGCACCGCCATGGCACCGTAACGATCGTCATTGACCCAGCCATAGCCACGGCAATGGTCGAGTACAACGGCGACCACCTCCTCCTCGAATCCCTTCTGACGCAGGCGTCTGGCCAGCTCGGACTCCGCACTTTCGCGGCGAGCAAGACTGCGCATGGCAAAGGCGCGGGCGGCGGCGACCAGCTCTTCAAAGGTCAATTCGACGGGCTCGCCCGTTTCGTTCACTGATTCATCCACCATAAACAACAAGGCCGGGTATCAACCCGGCCTTTCCTCATTCCTTATTCGAACTCTTGTTCGTTTTCGGCTTCAAACTCGTCGTATTCTGCAGCCGTGGCCTTCTCTTCCACCGGCGCAGCGCCGGAGAGCAGCAGCTCGCGCAGCTTCACTTCCACCTCGGCAGCCAGTGCCTTGTTTTCGGAGAAGAGCTTCATCACGTTGGCTTTGCCCTGGCCGATCTTTTCGCCGTTGTAGCTGTACCAGGCCCCCGCCTTGTCGATCAGCTTGTGCTTGACGCCGAGATCCACCAGCTCGCCCTCCTTGGAGATACCGGCACCATAGAAGATCTGGAACTCAGCCTGCTTGAAGGGTGGCGCCACCTTGTTCTTGACGACCTTGACGCGGGTTTCGTTGCCGACCACCTCGTCCCCTTCCTTGATGGCGCCGGTACGACGGATGTCCAGGCGCACGGAGGCGTAAAACTTCAGAGCGTTACCACCGGTGGTGGTCTCCGGGCTGCCGAACATGACACCAATCTTCATCCGGATCTGGTTGATGAAGATGCACAGGCAGTTGGCGTTCTTGATGTTGGCGGTCAATTTACGCAGCGCCTGGGACATCAGACGAGCCTGCAGGCCGACATGGGAGTCACCCATTTCGCCTTCGATTTCCGCTTTCGGGGTCAGGGCCGCCACGGAGTCGACGATGATGACGTCGACGGCATTGGAGCGCACCAGCATGTCGCAAATCTCCAGTGCCTGTTCACCGGTATCCGGCTGGGAGATGAGCAGGTCGTCAACGTTGACGCCCAGCTTGGCGGCATAGATAGGATCCAGTGCGTGCTCCGCATCGACGAAGGCACAGGTCTTGCCCTTCTTCTGGGCTTCGGCGATCACCTGCAGGGTCAGCGTAGTTTTACCGGAGGATTCCGGACCGTAGATCTCGACGATACGACCGCACGGCAGACCACCAATCCCCAGCGCCACGTCCAGAGAGAGAGAGCCGGTGGAGATGGCTTCGATATCCATGGTCTTGCTGTCGCCCAGACGCATGATGGAGCCTTTGCCAAACTGCTTTTCGATCTGGCCCAGCGCAGCCGCCAGTGCCTTCTGTTTGTTCTGATCCATGCCAATCTCCGCTGGGAATCGTGAGTAAGAAGTGAAGTTGGGCTAAGTATACTGTTTATGCATACAGTATCAAGCCCAATTTATTTGAGCAGTGCCAGGAGTCCGGACAAGGCCTGTCTGACCGCCTGCTGGCGCACCTGATGGCGATCCCCATCGAAACGGGCAAGCAGGGAGTGGTGACGACCGGTACGATCTGCCCAGGCAAACCAGACAGTGCCGACCGGTTTCTCCTCGCTGCCACCACCAGGCCCGGCGATACCGCTGATGGCCACGCAGATACCCGCATCGGAGCGGGCCAGGCAGCCCCGGGTCATCTCCAGCACCACGGGTTCGCTGACGGCGCCGTGGCGCAACAGGCTGTCGATGCTGACGCCGAGCATCTGCTGTTTGGCTTCGTTGGTGTAGGTCACGAAACCGCGATCGAACCAGGCAGAGCTGCCGGCAGTATCCGTGATGGCAGTGGCAACCCCGCCGCCGGTGCAGGATTCCGCCGTGGCGGCCAGCCAGCCTCTGGCCAGCAGTGCCTCGCCCAATTCCCGGGATAAGCGGGAGATCTCTGCTTCAAGTCCCATCATCGCGTCCTCTTCCGGCCTCTTCCAGGCGAAATATGGCGCTCATTATGCAGTTGCCCCGCTCCTCGGGCAACCGACCCCGGGGCCACTGCGTCAGCAAGTTGTCGTCGCTTAAGCTCCAGTACATGGCTGCTCGTTATCATGTTCCAACACCGCCATGCATGCGGTTTCCATCCCATCAGACCAAGGAGAAAGCCGGATGAAGCATCCGTTCAACGTCGCCATGATAGCCCTCGCAATGTGTATCGCCACCCATGCCTTTGCCACCGAGGGCACCGCCGAGCTGCAGAGCGAGACCTCCCTGGCCCAGGAGCTGAACCTCTCCAGCGCCCAGGTGGAGCAGATCAAGGGGCTGCGCGAGCAGGCCACCAGGGAGCTGGGCTCAATCAAGCTCGACGCAATTGGCCAGGACGTCATCGTCAACATGATCAAGTCCGGCAAATGGGATGAAGTGGCGGCGAGAAAGCAGTTGCAGACCATCAGCGACGTACAGGCCGAGGCCCGCTACCATCGCGCCCACTACCTCTTCGAGGTGAGCCGGGTGCTGACGCCCGAGCAGAAAGCCAAACTGCACGAGATGCTGAGCGGCGACGAAGCCATGTACTGAGGGCGACACTCTCCCCGTCTCTCCCATCCCCGCATCCGTGCGGGGATGCTATTTCTCCTCCCCCATGCCTCTTCTCGGCCAGGCTCCCCCCAGGCCACTCTGGTCAGCATCAGCCGGATGCACAGATCCGCGACGGGACGCCAGCTTTGCCCCCAAGACGGAGATTCCTCCTCACCATCTTGCCTCGAGCATGTAGAATGGCCCCCAGATTCAGACCCATGACGGCAGACGTTTGCCCGCAAGAGCACCTTCTGGAATAGCACATGACAGCACAATACCAAGCGCCAGGCGCCAACTTGAGCGCCCACACCCCCATGATGCAGCAGTATCTGACCCTCAAGGCCGAGAACCCGGAGATCCTGCTGTTCTATCGCATGGGCGACTTCTACGAGCTCTTCTACGACGACGCCCGCAAGGCCTCCCAGCTGCTCGACATCTCCCTGACCAAGCGCGGCCAGTCGGCCGGCAGCCCCATCCCGATGGCCGGGGTGCCCTATCACGCCATCGAGGGGTATCTCGCCAAGCTGGTACAGCTCGGCGAATCGGCCGCCATCTGCGAGCAGGTGGGGGACCCCGCCACCAGCAAGGGGCCGGTGGAGCGCAAGGTCATTCGCATCATCACCCCGGGCACCGTCTCCGACGAGGCGCTGCTCAGCGAGCGGCAGGACAACCTGATCGCCGCCGTCTACCACGATGGCCGCCGCTTCGGTTACGGCACCATGGACATCGGCTCCGGCCGCTTCTTCATCAACCAGTTCGAGAAAGAAGAGACCCTGCTGGCGGAGCTGCAACGCACCAATCCGGCAGAGCTCCTCTACCCCGAATCGTTCGCCTTCCTGCACCATATCGAGGGTCGTCGCGGTCTGCGCCGCCGCCCGGAGTGGGAGTTCGAGCTCGGCACCGCCCGCAAGCTCTTGTGCCAGCAGTTCGGCACCCAGGATCTGGTGGGCTTTGGGGTCGAGCAGAGCGAGACCGCCCTGTGCGCCGCCGGCTGCCTGATGCAGTACGTGAAAGACACCCAGCGCACCGCCCTGCCCCACATTCGCAGCGTGCGCCTGGAGCAGCCCGATCATGCGGTCATCATGGATGCCGCCACCCGCCGCAATCTGGAGCTGACCCAGAATCTGGCCGGCGGTCACGACAACACCCTCTCCGCCGTGCTCGATTGCACCGCCACGCCGATGGGCAGCCGCCTGCTCAAGCGCTGGATCCACCAGCCGGTCCGCGATCGGGTGATCCTCAAAGGTCGCCAGAGCACCATCAAGGAGCTCATCGAGCAGAACCTCTATGACGAGCTGGGCGGTTTGCTGCGCCAGGTCGGCGATGTGGAGCGGGTGCTGGCGCGCCTCGCCCTGCGCTCGGCCCGCCCGCGCGATCTGACCCGGCTGCGGCAGGCTTTTGCTCAGCTGCCCCAGTTGCAGCGTCTGCTGGCGGAGAGCGAGCACGAGGCGGTGCAGCAGCTGCGCGAGCGGGCGAGCACCTTCCCCGAACTGTTCGACCTGCTGGAGCGTGCCGTGATGGAGGTGCCACCGGTGCTCATCCGCGATGGCGGCGTCATCCGTGAAGGGTTCAATCAGGAGCTGGACGAGCTGCGGGATCTGGCCAATGGCGCCACCGCCAGCCTGGCCCGCATCGAGGAGCGGGAGAAGGCGCTCACCGGCATCAACACCCTCAAGGTGGGCTACAACAAGGTGCACGGCTTCTACATCGAGGTGAGCCGCGCTAACAGCCACCTGGTGCCGGCCCACTACATCCGCCGCCAGACGCTGAAAAACAACGAGCGCTACATCATCGATGAGCTGAAGAAGTACGAGGACAAGGTGCTTACCGCCCAGGCCCAGGCGCTGGCGCTGGAAAAACGTCTCTACGAAGAGCTGCTCGACGCCCTGCTGCCGCACCTTGGCGATCTGCAGGAGTCTGCTGCCGCACTGGCGGAGCTGGACGTGCTGGCCAACCTGGCCGAGCGGGCAGAGACCCTCGACTATCGCTGCCCCACACTCATCGACGAGGATCAGATCATCATCGAGGCGGGCCGCCATCCCGTGGTGGAGCAGGTGATGACCGACCCCTTTATCGCCAACCCGATACAGCTGGAGCGGGAGCGGCGGATGTTGATCATCACCGGCCCCAACATGGGCGGTAAATCCACTTACATGCGCCAGACCGCGCTCATCGTGCTGCTGGCCCATATCGGCGCCTTCGTGCCCGCCGACAGCGCCCGCATCGGCCCCATCGACCGCATCTTCACCCGCATCGGAGCGTCGGATGATCTCGCCTCCGGCCGCTCCACCTTTATGGTGGAGATGACCGAGACTGCCAATATCCTCAACAACGCCACCGCCCGCAGTCTGGTGCTGATGGACGAGATTGGCCGCGGCACCAGCACCTACGACGGCCTCTCCCTGGCCTGGGCCTGCGCCGAGCAGCTGGCAAGCAAGATTGGCGCCTACACCCTGTTCGCCACTCACTACTTCGAGCTGACCCGCCTGCCCGAGCTGATGAGCGGGCTGGCCAACGTCCACCTGGATGCGGTGGAGCACGGCGACACCATCGCCTTCATGCACGCGGTGCAGGAAGGTGCGGCCAGCCGATCCTACGGCCTGCAGGTAGCGGCGCTGGCCGGGGTGCCGAAATCGGTGATCCACCAGGCCCGCCACAAACTGCACGAGCTGGAGAGTGCCACTCCGGTGGCCGCCGGCGAAAGCCGTCCGGCTCCGGTCACTCTCGCCCCGCAACCCCATCCTGTAGTGGAGGAGCTGGCAGCAGTTCGCCCGGACGAGCTGACCCCGCGCCAGGCCCTTGACCTTCTCTATCGACTCAAGCAGATGCTGTAGCTACCGACCGCCGAACAGGCATGAAAAAGGGGAACCGCGAGGTTCCCCTTTCGTTTGACCGAACCTGTCATCAGCCCGGACCGATGCGATCCATCAGGCTCAGATTGACCGACCCCGGATGGCGCTTGAGCTTCTGCCTGTATTCGAACTGGTGCTGGCTCTCCTGTTTGAGCCCCTGCATCAGGGAGTAGCACATGGCCAGCATGATGACCGAGAAGGGCAGCGCGGCGATGATGCTGGCGGCCTGCAGGGCGGCAAGCCCGCCGGAGACCAGCAGAATGGCCGCGACCAGCCCCTGCCCCAGTCCCCAGATGGCACGGTGCAGCACGGGGGGATCCTGGTCGCCGATGGAGAGCAGCGTCGTAATCACGAGCGTGCCCGAGTCGCTGGAGGTGATGAAGTAGGTGCAGATAAGCAGGGTCAGCACCCCCTTGGCAATCCAGCCGAAGGTCTCCCAGTGCAGCAGTTCCACCGTCTTGTAGAGCGCCATGGTGACATCCTGATTGACCGCTTCCACCACGCCGCCGCCACCGAACAGCTCCAGGTTCATGGCAGTCCCGCCGAACACGGTGAGCCAGAACATGCCGAGCAGGGAGGGCACCAGCAGAACACCGAGCACGAATTCACGAATCGTGCGGCCCTTGGAGATGCGGGCGATGAACATGCCGACAAAGGGTGCCCACGCGATCCACCAGCCCCAGTAAAATGCGGTCCAGCTAGACTGCCAGGCCGAGGTACCGTTGGCTTCGGTATTGGTCCAGAAGCTCAGCTTGACGATGTTCTGCAGGTAATCACCGATGTTCTGCACATAGGCGTTGAGTATGTAGGTGGTCGGCCCCAGCACCAGGAAGAGGCCCAGCACGAACACGCTCAACCAGATATTGAGTTCGGAGAGGATCTTCACCCCGCGCCCGACGCCGGAGATGGCCGACAGGGTGGCAATCAGGCTGATGCCACCGATGAGCCAGAGCTGGTTCGCTTGTGACACGCCCATGCCGAACATCTGATTGAGGCCGGTGTTCATCTGGGAAACTCCCAGCCCAAGGGAGGTCGCCACCCCGAACACGGTACCGAACACCGCCAGCACGTCGGCGGCATGGCCCCAGAAGCCGTAGATGCGATCGCCAAGAATGGGGTAGAGCACGGAGCGGATGGCCAGCGGCAACTTGCGCCGGTAGCTGAAGAAGGCCAGCGACAGGCCGACGATCACATAGATGGCCCAGGGGTGCAGACCCCAGTGGAAGAAGGTGAGGCGCATGGCGATCTGGGCCGCTTCCGGCGTCATACCTTCGGTGATGAAGGGGTTGCCCTGCAGGTGATACATGGGCTCGGCGATACTCCAGAACACCAGGCCTATGCCCATGCCTGCGCTGAACAGCATGGAGAACCAGGCAAAGTAGCCAAACTCCGGTACCTGGTCGTCGTCGCCCAGCCGGATGCTGCCAAAGCGGCTGAACATCAGGTAGACGGCGAAGAACAGGAACAGGGCGACCACCAGGATGTAATACCACTTGAAGCCAGCAATGATGGTGTCCTTGGCCCCGGTAAACCAGGTGCCTGCGGTATCCGGATCAAAGACGCCGAACAGCAGGAAGAGGGTCACGACGGTGAGGGCCGTCATGGCCATGGTGGGATTGAGGCCTTTCAAAAGCCCTTTGGTTGCTCGCATCGGGCCTCCTTAGTCGTTGTTGAAAAAGTCTTCACCCACGTGATCGCCGGCACCGCCGATGGCGCGATAGGCCAGACGACCAGCCACCTGCTCACGGTGATCCACCAGGGTCACCGACGGCTGGCCGTTCACTGCGTGGCGTTTGCCGAGGAAGATAGCCATGGGCACCCCCAGATTGGAGACACCGCTGGTGATCCAGAGGCGGTTGAAGTCATAGGAGCCACCGATGAACTCCAGCTGTGCCAGCCCATTGTCCAGGCCCGCCAGATAAAAGTTCATGGCACTCTCGTCGGGGAAGAGGTGAACCAGCACATAGGCATAGCGCAGCTCATTGACCAACTCCTTTAGACTGAAAGAACCTGTGTTGCTGCAAGAGAGCGGCAGCTCGCCATCGTAGTGGTGTACCTTGAGGTTGTTGGGGTCCTCGTCATAAGCAGGTTGATAACGCACAAATGCCGCGGTATCCGGCAGTTCATAGCGAACTCTGACCACGCGCAGATCGGCAACCAGGGACTTGATATCCAGGTCGTCATGCATGATTTCACTCCTCAAATATCGGGTTGGAATGGGGCAATTGTCCGATAACCTAACACAATATTCATTAGAGCTGAAATCATTACATCAAAAACCATATTGACCTTGTTATGGATTAGGCGGAGAATTTCGCGCCTCTCCACAGCCCTGCGATGACCCAGACCCCATGGAAAAACATGATGAAGTGCTGATCGCCCTGCGCCAGATCATCCGTGCCATCGACATGCACTCCAAGCGCTTGATCAAGGAAGCCGGCCTGACCTCGCCCCAGCTCCTGCTGCTCAAGGGTATCGACGAGCTTGGCCAGATCTCCATGCGCCAGTTGGCGGATCACACCAACATGAGCCAGGCCACCGCCACCACCATCATGGACCGGCTGGAGAGCCGCCAGCTGGTGCAGCGCATTCGCAGCGAAACCGACAAACGCAAGGTGCATGCGACGCTCACTGACGCGGGACGCGCCCTGCTTGCCCAGGCTCCGACCCCCTTGCAGGAGAGTTTCATTCAACGCTTTCAGGCGCTGGAGAACTGGGAGCAGGGGTTGTTGCTCTCTTCCCTGCAACGCATCTCCGCCATGATGAATGCCGACGGTATCGATGCTGCCCCCGTGCTGAGTGTCAGCCCCCTGACCGAAGAGCGGGCCTGAACTGCAGTGCCTAATCCTGAAGTCCGTTTACATGTTTTCAGTTAACTTCTGGCACTCAGAACCCGATGTACCGCATCGGGGATTCTGCATTGCGAGGCCTAATGCGATCATTCTAGGTTATAACTACCCACCACCTTATGCACCATCTTCCTCATCTACACTAGGCCCTACGGGCTTTGCTACAGCAACTCTCCTTTCAGTATCCCGTTCACCCGCTCTGCCAGCGCATTCTGATAACAGTTATACCCATCAGTCATCGAGTACTGTACTCCGTACCGTTCATACAGCGTCTGATTCAAGCCTGAGCAATACTGCACCCTGCCGTCCGAGTGATGGATAAACTCCCCGCTGCCACACCGTTGCTTCAGTGCTCTCTTGAGCGCCATCACCACCAACTCAGCATGCATCCCTTCGTGCGTGTGATGCCCCGCTATCTTACGCGAGCAGGCATCCGTCACCAGGCTCAGGTAGAGTGGCCCGCTCTTTGCTGGCAGGTAAGTGATGTCGGCAACCGAGACCTGCCCTGGCGCCACCGCAGTGATTTTCACCGGGCCGGGTTTGAGCAAATTGGGATGGCGATAGAAACGCTGAAAACTGTGGAGCGTCTTGTGATAGGCCCGTTTGGGCTGCACCAACAGACGGTGCTCGGCCAATATCCGAAACAGTCTGTCCCACCAGACCGTCAGCCCAGCATCGTCTTGGCCCTGCAGCAGATAATGCTACTTGTGGATGCCCACCCGTAGTGAACTTTGCGCACAAAGCTCACTACCTGCTGCCCTTGTGCATGACGCAGGTCGGCGACCCGATTGCGATTGTAGTCAGCCTAACGGTTTATTCCGAGGAACCAGCAAGCACTGAAGATGGTCAGCTTTTCGACATACCGCTGCGAGAGAGCTTACCAGGTCGTTTTTTACGATTGAGGCGCCTTCAAAGAACTGAGCCTCCTGGCTCATCAGCGCCAGCTACTCGAGCTTCTTGATACGCTGTTCAGACATTTGGTTGTCGGGATCAGGCATGACGTGATCCTGCCAGCTCTAATCGATGCTCCCTGGCTCCAACCCTGCAGACCATGCTTATGCAACCATACCAGAATGGTCGAATTGCCCTGAATGCCATATTGGAATTGTGTCTACTGGTAGGTGAGTTCACCTTTTTCAATCTGCTCGACCAGGGACAATTTAAACCTCAGTGAGTAATCGCGCTGTGTGCGTTTCACAAGGTATAAGCCATATTCAGGACGGGGACAGTGGGAAAAGAAAAAGCCCAGCATTGCTGCTGGGCTTTTTATTTGGCTCCTCCTGCTGGGCTCGAACCAGCGACCTGCGGATTAACAGTCCGTCGCTCTACCGACTGAGCTAAGGAGGAATTATTCGTGGTGCCCAGAGACGGAATCGAACCGCCGACACGGGGATTTTCAATCCCCTGCTCTACCGACTGAGCTATCTGGGCAAATGGTGCCGGCTACCGGAATCGAACTGGTGACCTACTGATTACAAGTCAGTTGCTCTACCTACTGAGCTAAGCCGGCACACTTCAAACCATTGTGCATGAACACGTTTTTATTTCATGGCACCAAAATATGGTGCCCAGAGACGGAATCGAACCGCCGACACGGGGATTTTCAATCCCCTGCTCTACCGACTGAGCTATCTGGGCGTGGGCGCTATTAAACGGATTTTAGGGCAGGTGGTCAACGGGAAATTTCACTTTTCGTCTCGTTCGTCTCTTTTTTGCGCAGCATCATCCATTTTCATCACTTCTGCTGGCGGGACCGCTCCCCGGCGCCCCCAGAGGCGGGACTCCTCCCCCTTGAGCAGGCGGGTAATATTCTCGTGATGACGGATCAGGATGAGACAGGAGAGCAGGGAGACCGGCAACGTGTATTCCGGTTTGAGCAGATAGGTAAAGAGCGGAGTCAGCAACACGGTCACGATGGATGCCAGTGACGAATAGCCGCTCACCAGCAGCACCAGCAGCCAGGTGGTGATGACGGCGCCCCCCATGGCAAAGCCGATGGGCAGCATGGTACCGAGGGCGGTGGCGACGCCCTTGCCGCCACGGAAGTGGAAGAAGAGGGGGTACATGTGGCCCAGACAGGCGGCCACCCCGATAAAGCCGAGGTAGACGGGCTTGATCTGCAGATACCAGGCGAGGTAGACGGGGGCCATCCCCTTGAGCACGTCGAGAAGCAGTACGATCAGCGCCGCCATCCGGCCGCCGAGGCGCAACACATTGGTCGCCCCCGGGTTGTGGGAACCATGGTCACGGGGATCCGGCAGACCCGTGATGCGGGAAACCAGCACGGCACTGGACAGCGAGCCGCCCAGATAGGCCAGAATAATCATCAAAATCGTCAGGGCCGTCATCTTGGTCGTTTTTACCACGATATGAATGGGGTATGATGCGGGCCACATTCCCAGGCCCGGGCTTGCCCGAAAGCGTGTCGCCCAAACCGGCCGCCAGCGGCAATCTGCTTGCCGGGCCTGCATCCCTGCGCTGTTTTCACAGCCCATCAAGAGTAAAGAAGAAGTACTGTCATGGACAAGGTGTTTATTCGCGGACTCGAGGTTTTGACCACCATAGGTGTATATGAGTGGGAGAAGGGCATTCGCCAGAAGCTCTGTTTCGACCTCGAGATGGGGTTTGACAATCGCCCAGCCGCCGCAACCGACGATATCAATCTGGCGCTGGATTACGCCACCCTCTCTCGCAAGATCTGTGATCACGCCCAGGGCAAGATAGTGGAGCTGGTCGAGACCATGGCCGAGCAGGTCGCCGCCCTGGTGCTGGAAGACGAGCGGGTACAGTGGGTCAAGGTGACCCTGACCAAACCGGGTGCCGTGCCCAATGCGGCAGGCGTCGGGGTCGAGATCCTGCGCCATCGCACGCCGGCTGCGAGCGCCAACTGATGACCCGCATCTATATAAGTCTGGGATCCAACATCGCTCGGGAACGCCATATCCGCGCCGGCCTCGATGCCCTGCACGCCGAATTCGGCGAGTTGCAGGTCTCCCGGGTATTCGAGAGCGAGGCAGTGGGCTTCAACGGCCGCCCCTTCTACAACCTGGTGGTGGGTGCCGATACCGAGCTGCCCCTGGCGACCCTGTGCCAGCGGCTGCGCGCCATGGAGTTCGCTCACGGCCGCGAGCCGGATGCCAAGAAGTTCGCCCCGCGCACCCTGGATCTCGATCTGCTGCTCTACGGCGAGCTGGTCTGCGAGACACCGCTGGTGCTGCCGCGCGGCGAGATCCTCACCAACGCCTTCGTGCTCTGGCCGCTGGCGGAGCTGGCTCCCACATTCCGCCACCCCATCGATGGTCGCACCATCGGTGAGCTGTGGGCAGGTTACGACAAAGCCTCCCAGCGCCTTGACCCCATTCCCTTCCACTGGAAAGCGGGCGAATTGCAGCATCACTGAACAACAAGGGCACCCTCGGGTGCCCTTGTTGATGACTCCGCTGATGATGGATAAGAAACGATGATTGGGCCTGCGCCGGTGCAAGTGGCAGGATGACCGCCATCACAGGAGAACCCCATGCCACTCGATGCCATTCATGACTTCAACCGTCAGTTGCTCACCGACCTGCCCCACCAGCGCTTCGAGCACGAACCCATCCTCGATTACGCCACCGACGAGCGGGTCAAGGCTCGCCTCGGCTGGCAGGCCGAGTTCAGCAAGACCCTTTTCCTCAAATTCAAGGATGGTCGCTTCGCCCTGCTGCTGACCCACAGGGACGGCCGGCTCGACAGCAAGGCGGTCAAGGCGGCGCTCGGTGCCAAACCCTCCATCTGCACCGCCGACGAGATGCAGACCGAGATTGGCTGCCTGCCGGGAGCCGTCTGCCCCTTCCTGCCCCGCGCCGACATCCCCCTGCTGGTGGATCCCGTGCTCATGAATCACCACGCCTTTACCTGGACGCCGGGCCACCCCGAGCAGACTTTCCTACTGGAGACCACCCACCTGGCCGGACTGCTGGCCCGATTGCCCTGCGACGTGAGCTACCTGCCCGCCCCCTGAGCCTGGGACTCAGCGCTTTTCCCGCGCCAGCTGGGCGAAGATCAGCGCCGCCAGCATGGACATCAGGCCGATGCACAGATAGGTGAGGTGGAACCCCTCCAGCCAGCGGCCACTCTCCTCGGGCTGGCCGATGGAGAAGAGCCCCAGCAGGCTGGCGGCGATGGCCACCCCCAGGCTCATGGAGAGCTGCATCACCACCGACAGCAGACCGTTGCCGCTGCTGGCGTGCTCGCTGCTGAGATCCTGCAGGGTCAGGGTGTTCATGGCGGAAAATTGCAGGGAGTTGATGGCGCCAAAGACCGCCAGCCACACCAGCAGTACGCCGTGGGGCACCTGGTTGTCGATGAAATAGAAGCTCGCGATCATGGCCCCGAGCGCCAGGGTGTTGCCGATGAGGATGCGGCGATAACCGATGCGCGGAATGAGCTTGTTCACCAGCGTCTTGGTCAGCATGGCGCCGATCACCGTGGGGATCATGGTCATCCCCGCCTTGCTCGGGGAGAAGCCGAGCCCCAGTTGCAGGAAGAGCGGGGTGAGAAACGGCATGGCGCCGCTGCCGAGGCGGGCAAACAGATTGCCCCAGATACCGATGGCGAAGGTGGACGTCTTGAACAGCGCCAGACTGAACAGGGGCTGCTCCGCCGTGGCGGCATAGAGCCAGTAGCTCGCCATGGCGGCCAGACCGAACAATACCGCAAACAGGGCCCAGCCGGTTGAGATGCTGTGCTCCCCCAGGCCTTGCAGACCGACGGATACCAGCACCATGCCGACACTGAACAGCACAAACCCCTGCCAGTCAAACCTGGCGGTGTGCTGGCGAAGGTCGGGCATGAAGTGCCAGCTCGCCACGAAGCCGAGCAGGCCCACCGGCAGGTTGATGAGGAAGACCCAGTGCCAGCTCGCCACCTCCACCAGCCAGCCCCCCAGGGCCGGGCCGATGAGGGGGCCGAGCAGACCGGGGATGGTGACGAACGACATCACCCTCAGCAGCTCATGCTTGCTGTAGACCCGCAGCACCGCCAGACGCCCGATGGGCATCAGCAAGGCCCCCCCGACCCCTTGCAACACCCGGGCGATCACCAGCATGGGCAGGGTGTTGGCGATGGCACAGGCCAGGGAACCCAGGGTAAACAGCAGGATGGCGACCAGATAGACCCGGCGGGTGCCGAATCTGTCCGCCAGCCAGCCGGAGGCGGGAATGAGCAGGGCCACCGTCAGCATGTAGGCGATGATGACGGACTGCATCTGCAGCGGACTCTCGCCCAGGGCCTCGGCCATGCTGGGCAGGGCGGTGTTGAGGATGGTGCCATCCAGGGTCTGCATGAAAAAACCGACCGCTGTCAGCCAGGGCAGCCATTTGCGCTGGGCGGGCGTCACCATCGGGGAGCTGTCAGGCATGGTTCTGTCTCTCCTCATCACATAAGAAATCTATGGTCACCCCCTTTTTTGCAACCTTGATTTCGGGTGTTGTGGTTGGCTTGCTTAAATCTATCCGGCGTCTTGATGGAGAATGTTCTCCGCGCCACGATGAGAATCGCGCCTGACTGTCCT
>NZ_PQLN01000061.1:0-30200 GCF_002919855.1 Aeromonas sp. ASNIH8
TTTTTACAACCGCCAGCGTCGGCATTCACGACTTGGCAATGTCAGCCCGGCGGAGTTTAACAAGAGGTATTGGAGAACTGCTCAGGCTGCTTGATCCGGGACTGTCCGATCTTGTCAGGACACCTCAACCTGAACACTTTGCCCCTCCTTTCCGGAAACAGTGTTCAACATCCCGGAATCACTGTTCACACTCACCGGAATCATCCTTAACGCATTGATGTCACCGCCGATGTAAAAATGACCCACTAACGCCGGAGTAAAGATGACCCACCTGGGCCAAGATCGTGGCTTTTGAGCCACGCCCATGTTGACCCAGGAGTTATCAGTGGAAATCAGAGTGTTGGCCCTGCGTATTCCGGTGAAGTTGAACAGTGATTCCGGCCAACGTGAACACCCTGATCCTTAACGCGCTCATGTCATCTCGTTTCTAACTCGACTGTTCAGATTGGGTCAACTCACTTCTCCTCTTTCTCATCGATTCTCCCTTCAGTGACAGCCGGTGAGCGTTGTGCATCAGCCGGTCCAGGATCGCATCTGCCAGGGTGTTGTCCCCCAAGCTCGCGTACCACTCTTCCGTTGGTAGTTGACTGACCACTACCGTCGAGAATTTTCCATACCGATCATCCATGATCTGCCTGCTGGAGGCGTGATCCAAGCCAACATCCTGGCGGTAGTCCGGCCCACACTTAGCGTTTGAGCATTTGCAGCAATGGCGGTAAGGGAGACCGGAGTCGTCAGATATCTGCTTGAAAAAACGACATGTAGAAGTATCCAGTATTGTTGCCAGCTGGGTTGCTTTCTATGCTCTTGTGGTCAAATGACGCCAGCCGTCCATCGTATGATTCTTTGGACTGGGGCCAAGGGAGCGAACAAGGATACCGAATGGCAAATCCCAAAAGTCTGATATTCCAACTGCATAAACATTGGGACGTCATCGAAGCATTGGTTCGGGCTTCGCGGGAATGGCCTGCTTTCGATGAGGCGATGGTGCTGAGGCTAATTGGCAAGTCCAGCCGGGGCAGTGACAGCGAGCCTGAGTGTGGAGAAATCTTGCGCAGCCTATGTAGCAGCGATGTCCTGCAGTGGCTTGAGCGAACCGATACCCTGCAGGTCAACCCCTTGGTGCAAGAGTTTGCGCGGGGGCTGTTACGTGAGCATGAGTTAGGGCTTTCTGCCGTGCTCAAGGCGCGTATCGAGGCCATCAAACAAGCGACAGCACAAATACTGGAAGGTTCTGAACCACTCAATCCCGATTATTTGCGTCAGGGCTCAGCCAAGATGTCAGACCTGTTGCGGCAGATCAGTTTGCAATTGGATCAGGATCGCCATGCCATATTGGAGCTGGCCGAACAGGCTAAATCCGCGGATGCAGCCATGCCAATAGCGCAACGTTATCGCTCAGTGCTTGAAGCCTATGACCAGTATGTGGAGCCCATGAACGAGATGATGGACTCCGGGCTTGCGGGCAACTTCTATCCCTTTCTGGAGCAGGCGGAGAGGGCTCTGGATCGGGCTGTAGAGGCCATCACCATACAAGGTGGGCTTTATACCCACCAGTTACAGTTGCGTCAGGTTTCTTATCAAGCCAAGGAGTTGCAGCGGTTGGGAAGATTGGTAGCCCAGCAATGTGCCGCCACCTTGCTGCCGCTGCGTGAAGAGCTGCGCGAGCATAATGGCCTGTCTGCCGCCATCAGCCAGTTGTTGGGGCGTGTGCGCAAACGTGGCCTCACGCGAGCTCTGCCGTTGCGCAATACGAAGGGGGCCTT
Source organism: Aeromonas sp. ASNIH8 (assembly GCF_002919855.1). Lineage (NCBI taxonomy): Bacteria > Pseudomonadati > Pseudomonadota > Gammaproteobacteria > Aeromonadales > Aeromonadaceae > Aeromonas > Aeromonas sp. ASNIH8. The sequence goes on from NZ_PQLN01000061.1 coordinate 1,767, forward strand.
GCCTGTCTGGCGGCAGGAGCGACCGCGACGCGTTAGTGTAGGCTTCGAGGTCAAGGATTTTATGGCCAGCGCCCTGGCGTACATACCGGAACTCATCCGTTTCCCGACGGAGGTCCCCTTCGACGCCTCACTGGTAGAGCCCATTGATGACGAGACCCTCAAACAACACCTGCAAGAGAGCCTGCCAGTGGAGAACCTGATGCTCTGGTTGCTACAGCATTATGGCGAGCAGCCGGATGCCACCTTGTTGCGACTCTACCACGAACTGGTGCGTGAGCCTCTTTGGCTGGCGAGCCTTCACCCAGATAGCACCACAACGGATTTGCAAGAGGTGCTGGTCAGTTATCACCCCAACAGGATCCAGAGATCATGATTACCTCTATTTCGCATCTGGAGTCGCTCGGTGCCCTGAGTGAGCTGTTTCGCCTGTTCAACAGCGGCAAGCACCTCAACCGGGTGGCGGAGCCTGCCCTGTGGGCCGAGCTGGAGCGGTGTCAGGAAAGCTATCAGGCTATTTTTGCCGCCCTGGGGTTTGAGCTTAAAGTCGAGCCACGTGGCTATGCCTGGTTTCATATCGAGGAGTCCGGCAGCCAAGCCAGCAAGACTAGCAAGCGCCTGGCGTTGTTATGGATGTGCTTGTTTGATACCCAGGCTGATGAGGGCAGACCCTTGTCCCGCTTTACGGAGTGGCGGGTAGACAAGGCCTTGCTGGCCAAGGCTCACGAGCATCATCAGGAGATCCTGGAGGCCGAGGGGTTGGAGCTGGATGGCTTCATCGCGTTGCTGGACAGCGCGGTCAAGCTCGGATTTGCGTTGTCACTTAACGGTTATTGGCAGTTATTGCCGGCGGTCTATCGCTATCTGGAACACTTCGAATCGTTGAGCGCATCTGGCCAAGACGATTCATTCGATGAGCCGCAGGGTGGCGAGGAAGATGAATCGGCAGAGGTGGGTTTGGATGAGGAGGAGGAAGCATGATCCAGTACGGGTTTGAGCGTCTGGTATTGTTGGGCAGTGCCGGGTATCAGAGAGCCGAGTTGCCGCTGGATGCTGCCGTCTCACTCATCGCCCCCAATAACACAGGTAAAACCAGCCTCATCAACGCGCTGCAGTTTTTATTGATCATCGACCAGCGACGCATGGACTTTGGCGCCCACGATCTGGAGAAGTCCAAACGATTCTACTTCCCCAACAACAGCGCCTACATACTGCTGGAAGCCTGTCTGCCAGAAACGGGGACCGTGGTGCTGGGATGTGTCGGCAAGGGGGTTAGCCATGACTATCAGTACTTTGCCTACAAGGGAGCGTTGGATCTGGATGACTATCGGTTGGACGGCGGCGCTCTGGTGGCGGAGCCCCAACTGGTAAACCACCTGGCCACGCGCCAGCGGCTGGTGTTTGTCTACAAGAGTCCCAATGATTTTCGCGATGCCCTGTATGGTGGTCGTCGCAAGCGGGCCGCCAGCGAGCCCGATTTCACCCTCTTTCATCTGGAGCATCAATCGGATGCTGCTGCCTATCGACAGGTCCTCACTCGTACCTTACGGCTGGATAGGCTCACCTCGGCCGATGTCAAAAATTATCTGTTGGAAATCTTCAAACGGGACTTGTCGGATGCGGCCATCGACTTTCGGCAAGAGTGGGAAAAGGCATTTAGCGAGGTCAATAGTGAACGGGCTCAGTATCAGGCGGCGGTCAATCAGTCTGCACGGATCCTGAGCTTGGCCAAACAAGTGCAAGAGCGTTTGACGCTCAGAGGCAAGCTCATCGTCTGGTGCCCACAGATAGAAGAAGACCTCAAGCAGTGGCACTCCTACTATGAGTCCACAGCAGAGGAATTGGCAGCCAAGGTGTTGCAATGCGAGACGGCACAAAAGCAATCGGGGAGCCGTATTCAGGAGCTGAGTGTCGAACGGCTCGTAAAACAGCAGTCCCATACTCAGCTGCTGGCGCTCAATCAGCAGCAAGCGGAGCTGGAGCGTCGGTTTACCCTGCTTTCGGGACGTGAGCAACTTGAAACACAGCTGGCGGCGGTCAAGGAGAATTTGGAGGCTCAGATCACCCTGCTGGGGCAGGTCAAGAGCCGCAGCGTAGAGGACATAAGGCGAGATTTACGTCGGCAACAGCAGTTGTCGATGAGCCTGCATCGGCAGCAGGAGACTTTGGCCGACAATCTCTATCGACACATGGCTGAGCATCTGAGTGAAGAGGAGTTACTGCGACTAAACCGGGTGCTCCAGGCCGGAGTGATGCAGTTGGGACCGGCAGATTTCGAACTTGATATGCCCCGGTTGAAACAACAGTTGTCACAGGCGCCGAGCGAGACGCTGATGCTGGCTGGCCTGCGCATTAACCTTCATCGGTTGCATCCCCAGTTTCAGCAACTCAGTGAAGCCGAGCTGGAGGAGCAGATCAGGGATACCGACAGGCATATCGCCAGTTTGGAGGAGCAGCGGCAAACAGCCGAGCAGCGCCATCAGGCCGAGGCACACAAGCAACGATTAGAGCAGGAGCAGCAACAACTGCGGCAGGAGCTGGCCGACTTCGACACCTGGCAGCATTTATTGGCCCAGAGTGACCAGCGAGCAGAGCAATTGATAGCCCATAAACAAGAGCTGGATAGGCTACAGGCCGAGCTGGCAGCGATTAACCAGCAGCAATTGAGCTTGGTTGATCAACTCAATGCTTTGCGACAAGCGCAGATGCGACTGAATGATGAGCATAACGGTATCGTCACCATGCGTAACCAGCGCGAGGATCAGGGGCCAGAATTCGGTTATCTGGAATCTCTTTCCTACCATCCCTGGCTCGGGGGCGCCACCAGCACGCTGGATACCCTATATACCCGTTTGCAGGAATTCCAGGCTGATAGTCGTCAATTGTCGGCGTTGAACAGCGCGTTGCAGCGCGGTTTGCAGGATTTGCACGCTGGCGGACTCACCAAGTATGAACACTGTCCGAATCAGGACGAGGAGTGGAGCCGGATCCTCGATTTCCATCAGATGTTGCCAAAAGAAGCCGAGGCATTGGAGAAGAAGGCCCGCAGTGCCGTGATCAATGTCACCGCCAGCCTTAAACAGCTCAGACAGGGGCTGAATGCTTTCAAGGCGCAGATGCGAGGCTTCAACCGGCTGGTGAGTCAGCGCCAACTGTCCGACCTCAGGGTTTTCAAAATCGAGCCCAGGGATGAAGCACACTTGGTGGAAGCCATCGAAACTCTGCTCGATAAGTCCGCTCAGGTGGAGACGGGGGAGAGCTTCGATCTGTTTAATCAGCAAAGCGTGCTGGATGATGTGCGATTGGATCGCGCCAAACAGACCTTGTTTGATGAGGGCAATGCCCGGCAAGGGCTCCGTGTCGCCGATCTGTTTCGCCTGGAGTTTGTGATAGGTAAGCAGGATCAGCAGGAGGAGTCCTTCACCGAGATAGACAGTGCGGCCTCCAACGGCACCGTATTGATGGCCAAGCTGGTGACCGGGCTGGCCATGCTCCACCTGATGCATCACAAGAACAAGCGCATCCGCACCATCTGTTATCTGGATGAGGCGCTGGCGCTGGATACCCGCAACCAGAAAAATCTGATCGATGTGGCGGCAGAATTCGGTTTTGCCCTGATCTGCGCCTCGCCAGCTCCGTTGACCACGGCACGCTATTGCGTACCTATCCATCACCATGCCGGCAAGAACCATATCAATCGGCAGAGCTGGCTGGTGCTTGCTCCCAAGGAGCGACCATGAGCCGTAGTTTGATCGCCGCCTTGCGCAAATTGCGCCAAGCCCCTGGAGGAGGGCTTGCCAGCTCTCAATTGAGCGAGGGGCAACGACGTGAGCTGAGCAGCTTTGCCCGCGCTACCGGCAGCATACAGATGCGGCCCGAGGGCAGGGGAGTCGTATTTGAGATAAGGCTGCCCGCCGTGGTGGAACACCAGTGGCGACAACTGGTGCCGATAGAGCAAGCCGAATTGGTCGATGGTCTGCCACGCCGAGCGCGTAACATCGCCGCCACTCGCCGTAGCAAGGGGGCAGATCATGGGCATGAGTTCAGCTATCTGCTGTTAAAGGCCGGTCCCGGTCAGGTGGCGTGGCGAGACGATAAAGACAACCGGCTGGACTTGCGACTGAGCACCGATCAACTGGGCGTCGCCGCTCTGACTGTGCACGCCGACAGCACCTGGTATACCGAACATCCGCTATGGCTTGTGGAAAATCAGGCGCTGTTTGACCAGCTGGACTGGCTACCCTGCGCCCAGCCCGCCAGTGTTGCTTATTACAGTGGCCAATTGCCCAACACATTGTTGGATTGGCTCGCCTTGCGCCAGCGGGCGCCTGCGATCCACTTCTTTCCCGACTACGACGGAGTGGGTCTGCTCAACTTTGCCCGGCTTCGCAGCCGTCTTGGCCACAGCGTGGCCCTGTGGTTGATGCCCGAGTGGCCATCTCGTCTCGAGCGTTTCGGTTGTACCACGCTTTGGCAGGATACCCAGCGCGAATTCAACGCCATGCTGGCACACCCTGCGACAGCCGATTTCGACGTGGAAGTGAAGCAATTGATCCGGTCAATGCAAGCCAGCGGGATGGCGCTGGAGCAGGAAGCCGTGTGGTTGTGAGGAACTGCCCCGTCCGTCTCGCCTGCCTCTTATCTGTCTATTAGTTTGAAAATATCTGCTTGAAAATACGACATGTGCAAAACCCCAGTATCGAAGCGGCTTTGCTCGAACGATATAGTCATCTGGGTTTTAACTGATGACTTGGGAGATAAAGGATGAAGGCGGCGACACGCATGATTGGCAAGGGTTACAACCATTGCATCGAGATGCGCTCACCCTTCCGCTGAGCCTGCGCTTTCGCGATGAGCAGATGGCCAACATCCGACAGGGATTTATCCCTCCGGCGATGGAGTACAAATGGTTCTGCTATTTCGAAGGAGAAACTCTCCACCTATACCGGAGCTGGACGGGGAGCAAGGCGGCGGAAGTGCTCTTTGTTCGTGACAGTGAAGGTTGGTGGCTGGCATCGAGAATGCGGTTGTCGCTGGATCCTGATCATTTCGGCTGGTCTTTGGAGGAGGCCAAATCGATCATCGAAAGCGAAATTGCCTTTTATGCCGCCGGGCAAGTCCCCGCCGATGGCTTTGCGCAGATGCTGCAAACGGCGTCCCAAGCGGGTTATTTCGGCTCGCCCAGCGTCGTGCATGAATTGCTGTTTCCCTTCTTCCATTGTCTGCTCTGCAAGGGGGTGGCGCCGCATATCGAGGGCATCCCAGCGCGAAGCGTTGCCGATGTTGTGGAGGAAAATAAACGGGTAACGCGTGCGATCAGCAGGCAGACCGGGGAGGTGCACGGCCTGGAGGCGTGGCGCACGGCGGAGCAACTTGGCAAGGCCCTCATCCATTACTTCGAGTTGGATGAGGGGTGGCACGCAGGGGAAGATCTCGCCTTCACGCTCAGTGAGGGGCTGGCTGCCGTCGGCATTCAGGTATCCGAGGTGATCCTGGCCTTTATCCATGCGCCATCTCCCACGCTGGACGGCCTCATTCAGTATTTGAAGGTGATACAGGACTTTGTGGTCAGCGTCATGATGGGCACTAACAGCGCCTATTACCCGGATCTGGTGTTGGCGGATTTCAGCTGGGCGCGTCGCAATGAGTTTGCGGCCCAAGGCCGCGCCATGAGCCACGCGCGAGCGGGCGAAGAAGACGTCGAATAGGAAGATGAGCCAACCCCGGGGACCGCATACCATCCCAGCCCGTCGACAAGCTCGACGCCATGCTCAAAGGTGCGGCCGACAAGCCTGTGAACGTCGCCATCCAACGGGATTTTTAATAAACATTCTGCTCAGTTGAGCATCAGCAGGCGGGAGTGTGAGTCACCATCGGTTTCCATGAAATCGGGCGTGTTAGCCTGTTGCACAGTAGTGGCCAGCATAGGCATTGACGCGATTATCGTGGTTATCGCCGGGCAAAAGCACTATTCGCACCACTTACATCTGCCTTTCAAGCACGCTTAAGGAGTATTCATGCAAATCAGCCAGTGGACTACGGAGATCATTGTCATCAGCGTCATCATTGCAGTCGCTTGCTGCGTGATTGGCTACTTTGTGGCGGCGCTGCGCCACGGCAACCGGCTCGGTCAGCTCACTAGCCAACTGGGGCAGGCACAGCAGGCACAGGGCTTGCTGACACAGCAATTGGCACAGGCTCAGGAGCAGCTCAAGGCGGCGGAACAACAATGTTATGGGCAGCAGGTGGAGGCCGGCAAGGTGCAGACCCAGCTAGAGGGTGCCAAAGAGCAGCTGCAAGAGTTGGCGACGCAATTGAGCGAACGTAAGGCTGCCAGCGAGGCCTTGCAGCAGCAGTTGAGCGCGGCCAAGGAGCAGCAACATGACGCGGAGAAGCGTCTGGAGACGGCACAGGCCGAAAACCGTGGTCAGAAAGAGCAGATCGCTGACTTGCGTGAACGCTTGAATCTGGCTGATGGGCAAAACCGAGCAGCCCATGATGAGATCAGCCAGCTCAAGGATAAGTTGGCCAATGAAGGCAAACATGCGCAATCCCTGCAGAGCGCGGAGCGCGAAGTCCGTGAACAACTGGTGGATGTCAAACAGACCCTGAAAGAGCGTGAGAACGCCATTCTCGGCCTGCAGGAGCGGTTGCATCAGGTTGATAACGAACACACCGAGCTCAAGACCACGCTGCAAAAGCGGGAAGAGCACTTCCAGGAGCAGCTGGGTCAACTTGCCGATGCCAAGAAGACACTGGCACAGGAGTTTGAAAACCTCGCCAACAAGATTTTCGACGAGAAGGGCAAGGCGTTCACTCAGAGCAGCCAGATCGGGATCGATAGCCTGCTCAAGCCATTTCGCGAGCAGATCGAAGGATTCCAGAAACGGATCAACGAGGTGCACGATGTCTCGGTGCAAGGCAGCGCTCAGCTCAATGCCGAGATCCGGAAGGTGCTGGAAATTGGTCTGAATATGAGCAAGGAGGCCAACAACCTCACGTCGGCCCTCAAGGGCGATTCCCAGCAGCGCGGAGCCTGGGGGGAAGCGCAACTGCGCCGCACACTGGAGATGAGTGGCCTGATTGAAGCGGCCCACTACGAAGTGCAGAGCAGCTTCAAGGATGCGGAAGGCAAGCACAAGCAGACCGACTATCTGATCAAACTGCCGGATGGCAAACACATCATCATCGACAGCAAGGTTTCTTTGGTGGCTTATGATCGGGCGGTAGCGGCCGAGAGCCCAGAGGCGTATCAGCTGGCGATGGCAGAGCATCTCAAAGCGGTGCGCAAGCATATCGACGATCTGGCATCGAAGGATTACATCAACTTGATTGGCATGCACAGCCCCAGCTTTGTGCTGATGTTCATGCCGATTGAACCCGCCTATATCGAAGCGTTGAAGCACAACAAGGATTTGTTCGAGTATGGATACAACAAGGGCATCGTACTGGTCTCACATACGACCCTGATCCCCATCCTGCGCACGGTATCAAATCTGTGGATGATCGAACGCAGCAATACGGAGGCCCGCGAGATCAGTGAAAAAGCCGGCGACATCTACAACCAGGTCTGCCTTGTTGCCGAACGTCTGAGCAGCTTGGGCGGCACGCTCAACACCGCCAGCAATCACTACAACAACACGGTCAAGGCGCTGGTGGGCAAGCAAGGGCTGTATGGCAAAGTGGAGAGATTCAACAAACTCTCGGCGAAGGCCAGCAAGACACTGCCGCAACTGGACGCCATGCATATGGACTTCGAACAGGATCGGTTGTCATTGATCGTCGAGGCTCTGGAAGAGCCCGGCACGATTGCCATAGAGGAAACGGCGCCGACGGCATAGTCGTTTAACGATGCAGATCGCGTAAAACAATCAAGGCGCTACACAGGCGCCTTGATTGTCTGGGTTGCAACCCATTGCCATCGTCGTCCAGCAGACCCCGCCGATAAACGCCGGCTCGGTGATCAGACACCCCGCATCTGCTCCAAAATGCGACATGTGTATGTAACCAGTATCGGCATGGGTATTGAGGCGGCATATACTGGACCCGCTTGAAGAGAGTCCCAGTCAGCCCCAACCAAGGAGCATGTTTATGTCACCTTCGTTACCCCCGCTCGGCGTATTAGCTGGTGCCCTGTTACTGCTGGTGGTCCAGAGTGCCGGGGCCGCCGACTGTACCTATCGGAAAGACAGCCTCGGTAATACCCGCTACCAGTGTGATGATGGCAATAGCGGCACCCTGCGCAAGGACAGTCTCGGCAACGTCAGGGATTCGCAAAGCGGCACCACCTGGCGCAAAGACTCTCTCGGCAATGTGCGCAGCAGCGAAGGCACCACTTACCGCAAAGATAGTCTAGGCAATGTACGGGTCAGCAATCCCAGCACCGGCGAGACCGTCACCTGGCGTAAAGATAGCCTCGGCAACCTGCGGTCCTCCAATGGCACAACTTGTCGCACCAACTCCTTGGGGCAAGTTAGATGTGATGGGCAGAGCACACCGCCAGCAGTGTTGGGCGCAAAGTGAACCCAGACTGTGGTTCTGATCTATTAGACCGCCATGATGAATCGCTGACGCAGCGTACATCTTGGCCAAATAGTAGAAATGATCGATTTGGTGATCTGGCTTCATAGAGCTACCGTGCTCTCAGGCTTAGAATAACACTCTTTTTGATAGCATGAACTGAGCGCCGTTAGGGTCAATAGAGCATTTATGAATAGCGAAGAAGGTGCCAGTTGGCCTTCCCGTACTGCGGATTGTCTGAAATGGCACTGACTCGATTTTTTTACCCCTAACTCTCTGTTAATCTGAGCGTTTTCTGCTAGGTGCCTGCTTACTATGTCTATCGATTACTACAACCAACACGCCGATAGCTTCGTCGAAGGCACGCTGTCGGTCGATATGCAGCCGCTTTACCAGCGCTTCCTGCCTCTGCTCGCTCCCGGCGCTCATATCGTCGATGCGGGCTGCGGCTCTGGTCGGGACAGTCTCTACTTCCGAGAGCAGGGCTTTCAGGTCACTGCGTTCGATGCCAGCGCGGAGCTGGCCCTGCGCGCCGAGCGCCTGCTTGGTCAGCCGGTGCAACTGTGCCGTTTCGATCAGTTCGTGGCTCCCGCGCCGGTCGATGCCATCTGGGCCTGTGCCAGTCTGCTGCATGTTCCCCGTGCCGAATTGGATGCCGTAATGGTCCATCTGTGCCAGCAACTCGCCGACGGTGGTCTGCTCTATTGCTCGTTCAAATATGGGGTAGACGAGACCGAGCGCGATGGCCGAGTCTTCACCCAGTTGGATGAGGCGGGGCTGCAAGCCCTGATAACGCCGTTGCCGCTGAGCGAGGTCGAGATCTGGCAGACTGCGGATCGACGCCCCGGCCGCGAGCAGGAGTGTTGGCTTAACGCCATCGTGCGCAAGGTCGGGTCATGAGTGCACCCGTGCTCATCAGCGGGGGAGAGGCGGGGGATCCGGAGTTCAACGATCCCCTGTTGCCACATCTGCTGGACGCCATCGCCCGTTGTGGCGAGGGTAGCCGCATTGAGTTGTGTGTCTCCTTTATTCGCCAAAGCGGGCTGGTGTTGTTGCGCGGTGCCCTGCACGAGGCGCTGGCGCGAGGAGCACGGCTTCGGGTGATCACCTCGGACTATCTGGAGGTGACCCAGCCGGTGGCGCTGCGCGAGTTGCTCAAATTTGATCCCGCTCGCTCTTGCGCGCTGATCTACCAGAGTCAGGGCAATCGCGGTTTTCACCTCAAGTCCTATCTGTTTGTCCAGCACGCAGCCCAGTACCTAGGCCAGCAAGTTGGCCAGGAAGGGTCGCCAGCGGTGCTCGGTGGTCAGGCGTTTCTCGGCTCCAGCAATATCTCTGCCGCCGCCCTTACCGAGTCGCTGGAGTGGAACTGGTCGCTCAGGGCTGAGCCGAGCGGACCCAGCGAGCCGCATCACAGCCTGCGTCAGCTCGCGGCTCAAATCGAGCGGCTGGCGCAAGACGCGCGGGTCGTGCTCCTTACCCACGACTGGATAGATGGCTACCTCGCTCGCTATCGGCAGAGCGCGCTGCGGGAGTTGCGGGTGCTCACCGGGGATCATCGCAGCAGCGCCGAGCAGCTGCGTGAAGCCCCCATCCCCAACAGCGTGCAGCAAGAGGCGCTGATGGCGCTGCAAGCCGCGCGGGCACAGGGGCATAAACGGGGCGTGGTGGTCATGGCGACCGGCCTTGGTAAGACTTGGCTCGCGGCTTTTGATGTGCGCCAGATGCAGGCGGCCCGCCTGCTGTTTGTTGCCCATCGGGAGGAGATCCTGACCCAAGCGCGCCAGACCTTCTTGCACATGGCGCCGCAGGCAAATTCTGGCCTCTATCACGGTCAGCAGCAGGATGAGGCCGACTGGTTGTTTGCCTCCATCCAGACGCTGGGCAAGAGTCGGCATCTGCTGCGCTTTGCACCGGATCACTTCGATTACGTGGTGGTCGATGAGTTTCATCATGCCGCCTCACCCTCCTACCGGCGCTTGCTAAACCACTTCAAGCCCCGCTTCCTGCTCGGGCTGACCGCGACCCCTGACCGCACCGATCAGGCCGATATTCTGGCGCTGTGCGACAACAATCTCGTCTTTGAACGGGGGCTGGCGCTCGCCATTGAGCAAAAGATGCTGGTGCCGCTCACCTATCACGGCATTTTGGATGACACTATCGACTATGCCGCGCTGCCTTGGCGCAACGGTCAGTTTGACCCCCATGCGCTGGAGAGTGCCTTCGCCAGTCAGAAGCGGGCTCAGCACGCCCTTAGCCAGTGGCGACGTTTACGCCAGCAGCGCACGCTGGCCTTCTGCATCTCGACCCGTCATGCCGATTTTATGGCCAGCGTCTTCCAGCAAGCCGGAGTGCGGGCGGTAGCCGTCTATGCGGGCTCCCGTCAGGGGCGACAAGCCGCCCAGGAGCAATTGGCCGCCGCCGAGCTCGATATCATCTTCTCGGTAGATTTGTTCAACGAAGGCACCGACTTGCCCGCCATCGATACCGTGCTGATGCTGCGTCCCACCGAGTCGCGCATCGTGTTCCTGCAACAGTTGGGGCGGGGCTTGCGCCTCTATCAAGGCAAAGAACGCTTGGTGGTGATCGATCTGGTGGGCAATCACAAGGCGTGTCTCTACAAGCCTCAGCTGCTGCAAACGCAATTGACCTACTCGCCAACGCACGCAAACAGGGCGATGACGCTGGCGGCAGGTTGTTTTATCAATCTGGATCCCAAGCTGCTTCCGTTGCTAGCGCTGTTAAAAAGGCAGCAGCAACCGACTCTGCTTGAGACCTATCAGATCCTCAAGGAGTACCTCGGTTATCGTCCCACAGCGCGGCAAACCTGGGTTGCCCGGCTGGGTGAGCAACTGCGTTTCGATACCCAAAAACAGGGGGGCTGGTTTGAGCTGCTCGCCCAAGCGGGCGATCTGGGGGAGGAGGAGCTGCGCGTGCTGAACCGGCACGGCGACTTTCTGCGTGCGGGGGTGGAGAACACCGCGCTCAACAAGAGCTTCAAGTTGATCCTGCTATTGGCCTTGCTCGAACTCGACGGTCTGCGTGAGCCACCCACCTTGGCAGCGCTGGCCAGCCACTCCCGTTACCTGTTCGAGCGGCATCCCGAGCTGGCCCGTCTCGATCTGCCGGCCAAGCAGCAAACCCTGAGCGCCGACAGCCCGGCTTGGCTCAGTTACTGGAAGAGCAATCCGATCAAGTTCAGCAGTGGCGGCAATCCAGGCGCCAAGGGGGAGTACTGGTTCGAGGTAAGGGAGGAACGCTTCTGCCCACGCTTCGCGGTGAGTGAGGAGGATATCGATCCTCTGCATCGCATGGTGCAAGAGCTGCTGGACTTGCGTCTGGCCCAATATCAGCAGCGCAAAATCGCATCGGCAGCCGCCATTTCCCCTGAGCCCTTCACAACTATCCACGATGAGGAACAGGCGCTGGCGCCTGATGCCAAAGCGCGTCAGGTGACCCTGATTTAAGGCTGGCTATCCGATAGCACGATCAGTGTAAAAACCAGCAGTGTGAAAACAATCAAGGCGCCAGTGGCGCCTTGATTGATTGATGAGATGGTCGGTCACCGCTGGCCGTTACCTAAACAGCCATTCCATATCGTCCTCTTCCTCATCCCACCTCATTTGCTGCTGATCCCAGCGGGCCGTCAGATAGGGTTTGAGGGTCTGCAGGGTGGTGATCTCGGCCAGCTGGGCAGTCAGGTGGTCGATATCACGCAGCAAATAGTCCCGATGTTCGGCAAAGGCCTGCTCGGTCTTTTTCTTAGATGATTGCTTGAATTTGTGCAGCACCGCGCCCATTAGCCCGTCTTGCCCGCCGTAGTAGCTGACTTCGAGCTCGCGTAGCTGGCGTTTCAGCATCGGGTTGAGGTAAGCGAGGTTCTCGTCACTGAGCAGGTTATCGAACTCGGGCAGGTGGGTGTGGGCCAGCTGCAACAGGGTGAACATCTCTTTGTTTTCCCAAGCCTGACTGAGTTGGCCCATGATGCGGGTCTTTTCCGCCTGCATGGCGGGGTCGGGTTCCCGATCCGGGTGCAGCGCCAGGGCGAGCTTGCGATAGAGCTGCTTGAGGCTGGATTTGCTGAACAGCTGTTCGATGCGCATCTCTTCCTCTTGCTCACGACGGGTGCGCGTGTGGGCAAAAGCATCTTGCTGCTCAGCGCCGAAGGGGGACTCATCGGCAAACAACTCATCATCGTCGAAGAGGGCATCCTCTTCCTCACCAGCGGTGTCACTCCCGTTGGCCATTTTCTGCTTCGCCGCGTTTATCAGGTACTCGTGCAACAGAGCGGGGTTTTTGACCATATCGCGCAAGGTGTCGATGTCTTCGGGGCAGTGACCACAAGTTTCCATCAGCATATGGGTAAGTTCATCACACTGATAGTCGAGCTGTTCGTCATCCATGTGCAGGGCGGTATTGGTTTGGATTTGGTGATAGAGGGGGGCCAAATCCATCTCGCCACGAAACGGATTGGACTCGAGATAGTTGATGAGATCGTGGATCCAGTGGTGCAAGGTCTCCCGTTGCCACTGGGTAAAGCTCTTGCGAGCCGTAAAGTCGGTCAGTCGCTTGGTGAGGGCAAAGATGAGCTCGCATTGTTGACGCTCAAGGGGTTCGATGTCGCTGGTGAAGCGCTGATAGATATCGCGGCCGTTGAGGGTTTGCTTGTCGATTTTTGCCTGTAGCTTTTCGAGCGCTTGCCAGTTGCGGTGGAAGAGATCGAGGGCGGGGTTACCCGTCGTGGGGGAGGGCTGGCGAGCGGGCTGCTTGCGAGCTGGATTACGAAGAGACATAGGCCGCCTCCATAGGCGTTATTTTGTTCGCTAAAACAAAAAAACCGGCGCGGGGCCGGTTTATCGCCGCGCATAAATAGCGCGAAGTCTGCCTTGCAGATGAGTTGCTGGCCATATTAAAGCCTTTCTTACGCAACAGATAGCAACAACAGAGAAATAATGGGGTGGCTGATGGGGCTCGAACCCACGACAACCGGAATCACAATCCGGGACTCTACCAACTGAGCTACAACCACCACTGAAATCATCGCCATTTTGTGTCTGCCAAGGCCTGGCCAAGGTCATCCTGAGATAATCTGCCGAATGGACGATAAGTCACACTCTTCATCAATAACTCAATGATTTAAAACACATTTTAAATGGCGCGCCCTGCAGGATTCGAACCTGCGACCCACGGCTTAGAAGGCCGTTGCTCTATCCGACTGAGCTAAGGGCGCGTTGTATCAAGAAATCCGGGGATTTCCCGATGAACCTGGTCGGTGATAAAGGATTCGAACCTTTGACCTTCTGGTCCCAAACCAGATGCGCTACCGGGCTGCGCTAATCACCGAAAATTCGCCATCCAGCATACCTTCGGCGGCACCACTGGGCAACGGGCGGGCATCATACCCAAGCGCCAAAGTCAGCGTCAACGACTTTTTCCACCAGTAAATTCAAGTGCCTACTTATTGCCCTCCCTGCGAGAGCCGCTAACACCCGCGCCAAAAAAATGCGACAATGCGCCGCAGTTGAACACATGGTGAGTGAAGAACGATGTCTGCCAAAATCATTGATGGAAAACAGGTTGCGCAAACGATTCGCAATCAGGTCGCCGCGCAAGTCCAACAGCGGTTGGCGCAGGGGAAACGGGCACCGGGTCTGGCGGTGATCCTGGTGGGGCTGGATCCGGCCTCCCAAGTCTATGTGGGCAGCAAACGTCGCGCTTGTGAAGAGGTGGGATTTGTCTCCCGCTCCTATGACCTCAGCGCCACGGCGACACAAGCGGAGCTGCTGTCCCTGATCGACCAGCTCAACGAGGATCCGGAAGTGGACGGCATCCTGGTGCAGTTGCCCTTGCCGGCCCACTGCGATACCACCCAGGTGCTGGAGCGCATTCGTCCCGACAAGGACGTTGATGGCTTCCATCCCTACAACGTGGGTCGTCTGGCCCAGCGCATCCCGGCGCTGCGACCCTGCACCCCCAAGGGGATCATGACCCTGATCGAGACCACCGGCGTCAAGACCCACGGTCTGCATGCGGTGGTGGTCGGGGCTTCCAACATCGTGGGGCGCCCCATGACGCTGGAGCTGCTGCTGGCTGGTTGCACCACCACCACCTGTCACCGTTTCACCCAGGATCTGGAGACCCAGGTGCGCCGGGCCGACTTGCTGGTGGTGGCGGTGGGCAAGCCCAACTTCATTCCGGGGGAGTGGGTCAAACCCGGTGCCCTGGTGATCGACGTGGGCATCAACCGCCTTGCGGACGGCTCCCTGGTGGGAGATGTGGAGTATGAGACCGCGCGTAATCACGCCGCCTTCATCACGCCGGTACCGGGGGGCGTGGGCCCCATGACGGTCGCCAGCCTGATGGAGAACACCCTGAGCGCCTGCCAGGATTACCACGACGCCTGATGAGGGCGCCGGGCAGAAAAGAGAAAGGGAAGGCATTGCCTTCCCTTTTTTTATTGCGTCACTCGCCCGGAATCGCTACTGGATATCAGAGGAGGGCCAGGGCGGCGGCCAGATCGGCAATCAGATCGTCGGCGTCTTCCACCCCGATGCTGAAGCGGATGAGATCGTCATTGACCCCGGCAGCGAGGCGGCTCGCCTCGTCCATGGCTGCGTGGGTGGTGCTGGCCGGATGGCAGGCGAGGCTCTCGAGATCGCCGAGGCTCACCGCCTGCACGAAGAGTTGCAGGTTGTCGAGCAGGGTGGCGCAGCGCTCAAACCCGCCTTCCAGCTCGATGCTCACCATGCCGCCAAAGCCGCTGGCGAAGGCGCCGAGGGCATCGTGGCCCGGATGGCTGGCAAGGCCCGGGTAGATCACCTTCTTCACCGCTGGGTGGGCATCCAGGAAGTCAGCCACCTTCTGGGCGTTGTGCAGGTGGGCATCCATGCGCAGGGGAAGGGTCTTGACCCCCCGTTGCAGCAGGTAGGCCTCCTGCGGGCCGATGGGAGAGCCGATGTGCTTGAGGGCCACGGTGCGAATCGACTTCATCAGCGCGTGAGAGCCCGCCACCACCCCGGCGATGATGTCGCCGTGACCGCCCAGGTACTTGGTGCCGCTGTGCATGACGATGTCGATGCCAAGCTCGAGCGGGCGCAGCAGGTAGGGGGTGAGGAAGGTGTTGTCACACACCGTGATGGCACCCACCTTGCGGGCCGCCTCCACCACCACCTGCGGATCCACCACCTTGAGGGTGGGGTTGGTCAGGGTTTCAAAGAGTACCACCTTGGTGGCGGGGCGGATGTTGGCCAGCAGCGCCTGATCGCTCTCGTAGGCGGTGATCTTGATGCCGGCGCGGCTGAAGGTCTGCTTGAGGAAGGCATCGGTGCCGCCGTAGAGGGGGCCGATATAGGCTACTTCATCACCGCTGTCGGCCAGGGCATACATGATGGCACTCACCGCCGCCATGCCGCTGGCCACCACCAGTGCCTCATCTGCACCTTCGAGGGCTGCCAGCTTCTGCTCCAGCTCGGCGGTGGTGGGGTTGCCAAAGCGGCTGTAGATGAAGCCGGGAGCCTGACCGGCGAAGCGCTCCTTGCCCGCCTGGGCGTTGAAGTAGCTGAAGGTGCTGCTCTGGTAGAGCGGGGTGGTGAGGGCGCCGGTCTGGGGATCGATCCGCTGGCCGCTGTGCACGCTCATGGTCTTGAATTTCATTTTTTTACTCCGTCATTGTCAGGTCGTTGCCCGACTGCTTGTGTTATCCGGGGCGCCGTCGCGCCCCTTTTTTAATGTCGAGTGGCGGGTTGTCAGACTAGCGCTGGCTCGCGCTGCGGCTCGCCTGCATAGTGGCGAGCCGCCACATCCGGATGGGAGCGTAGCCTCCCCTTGAGCACGTTCTCCCCCACCTGATAAAAGAGCGGGTTGGCGGGATCGCTCTGGGGCCCTTCGGCCAGCGCCGCCAGCTCGGGGGAGAGGCTAAGCAGTGGCACAGTCGCATCCAGCCTTGCCGCCATGAAGAAGGCGCAGGAGAGGCGCGATACCCCGGGAGGTGGGCTCACCACCCGGTGCAGGGTGGCCTTGAGGTAGCCGTCGGACGCGAGCTCCAGCAGCTCGCCGATGTTGACCACCAGGGCGCCCGGCAAGGGGGGCGCGGGGATCCAGCCATCCGCCGTCTCCACCTCGAGCCCGGAGTGATCGTCCTGCATCACCAGGGTCAGGTAGCCGGGATCCTTGTGGGCACCTACCCCCTGACCACTGCTGCCTTCGGGTTGTCCGGGGTAGTGAATGAGCTTCATGTGCTGGTAGGGGGCACCGCGAATGCTCTCGTCAAATACGCCGGCGGGCTGCCCTAGCACCTCTGCGAAAGCGTCCAGCAGGGTGAGGGTGATGTCGCTCAGTCGATCCTGCCATGCCAGCAGACGTGTTTTCATCTCGGGCAGGGCGGCGGGCCACTGATTGGGGCCGATGAGGCGCTGCCAGGGTTCACGAATGTGCGCCACAGGCAGGGCCTGGGCCTCGTTCATGATATCGAACTGCTCCCGCAGATCCGGCCGTGCCCGGGTGAGCTCTGCCCCCACCTGGTTGTAGCCGCGAAAGTGGGGGGAGTGGACCATCTGCACCGCCAGTTTTTCTTCAAGTGGCAGGGCGAAGAAGCGGGCGGCGAGCGCCAGGGTCTCCTGGCGCGCCGATTCGCTCAGATCATGGCCCACCAGATAGAAAATGCCCACTTCGCGGGCGGCCTGGCCAAGCTGCGCCAGCATCCGGCTGCGTGCAGCCGGGGTGCCCTTGAGGGCGGCGAGATCGATGATCGGCAATGATGGGGTGGTCATGGGCATCTCCTCACTTTCCGTGAACGGGGTCTGCGTGCCCCGGCGTGCGGGGTGTTGCGAAACCGGGGCGCACTCTTCTTGAGTGGCGCCGTTTGGGTTGAGGGTGATGCTACTGTTCGAGGTTATAAGGTGGAAGCAACAAAATATTCTTAGTTATATACAAAATTCGAAATGGAATTCGGACTTGAGCGAATGGAACGAGCAACGGGCGGCTCAGGCGGCGATCGGCCGTACCGGGTGAGAGCGACATTGGCGTGACGGGATAGACGCGGGAGAGAAAAGGCGGAGGGAGGCATCCGCCTCCCTCCGTGTGACTGTCATGGGAAGGGTTGCTGGCGCGCCTTTCCTCAATAACCCAGGGTGAAACGCTGGCGCAGGTGAGCCGGTGCTTGCGCCTCGTTCAGCACCCCGTCCGCCAGATCGCCGACCGTGATCCCGGCGGGCTGCTCGCCGCTGAACAGCACCTGATCCGTGCCAAGGCGGTAACCGCCGCGCTTCTCGCCGGGTTCGAGGAACACCGGTGGGGAGACGAAACGCCAGTCGAGGGTGGTTTCCCGGCGAAGGGCGGTGAGACCATCCCGGGCCGCGAGGGCCCCTTGCTTCCACTCTGCCGGGAACTCCGGGGTGTCCACCAGCTGCACGCCCGGGGCGATTTCCAGACTGCCGGCACCGCCGACCACCAGCAGCCAGCTGTTGGCCGCGACGGCGGCGGCCACGATGGCGCTGGCCCCCTTGAGGTACTGATCGTAGATGTCCGGGGCACTCCAGCCCGGGTTGTAGGCACTGATCACCCGATCGTGCCCCTTGAGCACCCTGGCCAGTGCCTGGCTGTCCTGGGCGTCCACCGCCACGGCGGTGACTTGCGGGTGAGCGGCGACCTTGCTCACGTCACGCACGATGGCGGTGACCTGATGACCGCGGCTGACGGCCTCCTGGAGGATGGCTGAACCGACAAAACCGCTGGCACCGATGAGGGCAATCTTCATGGGAATTCTCCTTCACTGTGGGAATGGGGCTATCCTACGCCCCCGAGTGTGATTTAATAATCCACTTAAAATTGCATTCACTTGTAAGCAGGGCTTCATAATGGATCAGCTCAGACGCTACGCCATCTTCGCGGCCGTGGTGGAGGCGGGCAGCATGACCGGTGCCGCCAAGGCCCTCGGCATGACCCCGTCCGCCGTCAGCCAGCATATCAGTCAACTGGAGAGCCAGCTCGGCCTGCCCCTGCTGCACCGCTCCACCCGCCGCCTCAGCCTGACCGAAGCGGGGGAGGTGGTGTGGCAGGGTTGCCAGTCGTTGCAGCAGACCTTGAACGACACCGAGCTGCGCCTCTCGGAGGTGCGCGACAGCCTGCTCGGAGAAGTGCGGATCACCGCGCCGGTGGGGATGGCGGGCCAGCCCCTGGCGCGGGCGCTCTCGCCACTGCTGCAGGCGCACCCGGGCCTGGGCATCCAGATCATTGCCGACGACGAGAAGCGGGATCTCATCAAGGATCGCATCGACGTGGCGCTGCGGGTCGGCACGCTTGAAGATTCCACCCTGGTGGCACGCAGGCTGGGTCAGACCCGGATGCTGCTGTGTGCCTCGCCCGCCTATCTGGCACGCAAGGGCACGCCGCGCAGCCCGGCGGATCTGCTGGCCCACGACTGGCTGGCCTCGGACATGCTGGGGGGCGGGATACTGCTGCTGGACGAGAAGGGGGAGGCCCACAAGGTCAAGCCCAAGCCCAGGGTGCTGTGCAACAACGTCTTGCCCCTGCGCCAGTTTACCCTGGCAGGGCAGGGGATTTCGCTGCAACCGGAAGGTGAAATAGAAGAAGATCTCGCCACCGGTCGGTTGCTCGTGCTGCTGCCGGGCTTTTTGGCCCCTCCCATGGAGATCCATGCCATCACCCCCCAGCGGGAGATCCCGGAGAAGGTGCGGCGGGTGATCAGCGCCCTTCGCAGCCACTTTGCCGAGCATGGCCAGAGCCGTCTACCCTGAGCGGGGCGGGATGAATAGCCAGGCGGTGCGCCGGCCTTGCGGTCGGCGCGACACCCCTGTTTAATGTGGCCCTCCCGGGCCAGAGCGCCCTCTGCTGGCGTGGTCTCAAGCGCATCATGACACCGACTTCTCCCCACCCACTCCGTGAGCCGGCACCCGAGGCGCGCGCCCACCTCACCCGCATCGAGCGAGTGCTCGACTACATCCATGCCAATCTGGATCAGCCGCTCTCCCTGGAGGCGCTGGCACGGCAGAGCTGCTGGTCCCGCTGGCAGTTGCAACGGGTATTCCTGCATGAGACGGGCCAGACGGTGGCTCACTATGTGCGCGAGCTGAAGCTGAGCATGGCGGCGGAGGCGCTGCTCTCCACCCGGCTGCGGGTGCTGGATGTGGCGCTGGATCACGGGTTTGGCTCGGAAGTGAGTTTCAGCCGCGCCTTCAAGCAGCAATTTGGCTGCTCGCCGCTGGCGTATCGCAAGCGGGGCCTGCGGCTGGGGCTGCGCACGCCCCTGGTGCGGGCGGCGGTCCCCCGCTCTGCCTCTCCCAACCTGGTGCAGGTGCGCATAGAGAGCCTGCCAACGTTCACCTTGCAGGGAGTCAGGGGCACGATCCGGGGGTTGTTCGATGCCTCACCGGATTTTCAGCAGACGGTGCCCGCCATCTGGCGAGCGCTGCGCGAGACGGGGGCGCTGGACTTGTCGAGGGAATGGCTGGGGGTGGTGGATGTGTCGGGGGCAGGGGAGCGGCTGCCTTACTGGGCCGGAGTGGCCACGACGGCGCCTACGCCCCCCGGCCTGTCGAGTCTCAACGTGCCGGCCCAGGAGTATGCCGTGCTCACCCACAAAGGACCCATTGCCCAGCTGGGGGAGAGCCTGCACTGGTTCATCCTGCACTGGCTGCCGGAGTCGGCATACCGGGGGCTGGACGGTTTCGAACTGGAGCGCTATGCCCCCGGCTTTGACGGCCAGCAGCCCGAGGCCACCATGGAGTACTGGCTGCCCGTCGCCCCCCGTTAGGGAAGGAGGCTCACCCCGGCATGGCGCCGGGATGGCTCCGGGCGTGTGGCGCTGGCCAGGAGATCAGTGAACTGGGCCGGTGGCAGCGGCTTGGCGAAGTAGAAGCCCTGCAAGTAGTCGATGCCATAGTGGCGTGCCATCTCGACCTGCTCCTGGGTCTCCACCCCCTCGGCGACCAGAGCCAGCCCCATGCGATGGGCGAGATCCAGGATGTTTTCGACGATATGGCGGGAGGGGCCTTCCTCTTTCATTCCCTTGATAAAGCTGCGATCGATTTTGATGATGTCCACATGGAACATCTGCAGATAGCAGAGGCTGGAGTGGCCGGTGCCAAAGTCATCGATGGCGATGAGCACGCCCAGCTCGTCCAGGGCATCGAAGATGGCGCGGGTCTGCTCGTCCGCATCTACCATCTCCCGCTCCGTCACCTCGAGCACCAGGCGCAGATCCTGGCCCGGGAAAGCGCGAAGAAAGTCGCGGCACTCGGCGACGATGTCCCGGTTTTTGAAGTGCTGGGCGCAGACATTGACGGCGACGTGAAAGCCGGGGGGCAGCCTGTTGGCCACCCCGACCAGATAATCCCGGGTCTGGGCCATCAACTGGCGGGTCATGGGTACTATGTAGCCGCACTCCTCCGCGAGGGGAATGAAGTGGTTGGGGGCAATCATCCCTTGTGTGGGATGACGCCAGCGTATCAGCACTTCACAACCGCGCAGGCGCCCCTGCCTGTCCATCACGGGTTGCAGATAAGGGATGAACTCCCGGGCCGCCATGGCTCTGGCGAGCTCGCTGCGGGGGGAGCCGCTGCGCCCCCTCAGATAGAAGGTGAGCAGCCCCAGCAACAGCGCCAGCACAGGGGCGGCAAGCAGGTTCTCCTGGTTGTACGCCCAGGCAAACGCCAGCACTTCCTTGTAACCGTTGAGCGCCACCAGGCGATAGGGATGAGCGGTGGGCTCGCTTTGTTGCAGACGTTGTCCTCCTTCCAGCAGGCGGGCTGCGGGCAGGGTCCTGCCGTGGCCATCGAGGGCCTGGTCCCCGAGGAGGAAGAAGAGGTTGTCCTCTCCCATCACGGCCTGCAAGGCGCCGAAGATGTGGAAGCCGTCCAGCTCCACCAGCAGGGTGCGATCGCCGGATGGCTTGGTATTGTCTCAATCAGGGCTGATAAAAGGGTGGGTATGCTATCGCCTCATTTATCAATAGCGATTGACCAGGATCAACAAGGGGAGGGCACACACGACCATACTTGTCAGATGAGTGTAAATATGGTGGTGAAAATGCCGCCATGTTCTGAATATGTGATGGCTACTCGCCGGTTGACGATGCAAGTGAAGGCGGTGACCTTCATCAGGCGGCCATGATGGACCCTCTCAGAGAGCCTCGACGACGTTGCCATGTTGCCTCCGATAGGAGATGGCGTGCCTGCCACCCTCGCTTTTCCCGCTTCCCCGCCAACATGCCCCAAATTGTTAATATCGGGGCAAAATAGAACAATAAAATGCAAATGATATTTGTTACTATTCACATGCAGTAAGTAATCGAGGATCAGATGCAGCTTGTTCACCCCCCTTTGACCCTGGTCGCCGTGACCATCTCCACCCTGCTTGCAGGCTCTGTGCAGGCCGCCGCGCCCGACAGCCAGGATACGGCCACCGCCGACGAGACCCTGACCGTGCTCGGCCAGACCTATCGCAACACCGCGACCAAGACCCGGCTCGACCCCATCGAGACGCCCCAGGCCATCTCGGTGGTGGATGGGGAGACCCTGTCGCTGCGCGGTGTCAGTTCGGTGAGCGAGGCGCTGCGCTATGTGCCCGGCGTCAACACCGAGCTGCGGGGCGGGGCGGTCAACCGGCTGGATCTGTTCAACATCCGTGGCTTTGACAACTACCAGAACTTCTATGACGGCCTGCTGCTCCAGTACAACGACTGGAACCTGCAACCCCAGATCGATCCGGTGGCCATCGAGCAGCTGGAGGTGTTCAAGGGGCCGACATCGGTGCTCTATGGCAGCATGCCCCCCGGCGGCATGGTCAACCTCATCGCCAAGCGCCCCCAGCGGGAGAGCAAGCACAACGTGAGCGTGGCGACCGGCACGGGCACCCTCAAGGAGATGACCCTCGACAGCACCGGTGCCATCAACGAGCAGCTCGCCTATCGGCTGGTGGGACTGGCCCGGGAGAAGGATGGCCAGGCGGTGACCTCGAAGGAGGAGCGCTACGTCTTTGCGCCGTCCCTGGACTGGCAGCTCGGCGAGCGTACCCTGCTGAACCTCAACCTTTACTACCAGAAGGATCCCGAGGCCGGCATCTACACCACTGTGCCCGCCAGCGGCTCGGCCAAGTCCAACCCCCTGGGGCAGCTTGGCAGCGACACCTTCCTTGGTGACGAGAACTGGAACGAGTACAACCGGGACGTGACCCTGCTGGGCTACAAGCTGAGCCACGACTTCAACGAGCGCTGGCAGGTGCTGCAAAATGCCCGCTACATGGATGCGTCCGCCTATCAGCGCAACACCTACAACGCGGCCCTGGCGGCGGACAACCGCACCCTGGCCCGCAACGCCTATCTCACCGATGAAGACTCTCGCGGCGTTGTCATCGACAACCAGCTGGCGGGCAAGGTGCAGACGGGCTCTGCCCAGCACAACCTGCTGCTCGGGGTCGACTACCAGTACCTGGATGCCCATATCCTCTACCGGGATACCCTCGACTACTCGGCGCCCAGCATCGACATTTTCAACCCGAACCATAGCCAGATAGTCCCAGAGGCACTCACTTTCAACTACCAGGATAAAAAGGTGATCCGTCAGTCCCAGACCGGCGTCTATCTGCAGGATCAGGTGCGCCTCGATCGGCTGGTGGCCATCGGCGGCGCCCGCTACGACCGCTACCGGATGGACACCGACAGCCGGACCCTCTATCAGGGGGCGGACAGCCAGTCCCTGGCCCACATCGATCAGGACAACCTCTCCTTCCGCGTCGGCGCTCTCTATGAGCTGGATGGCGGCTTCTCCCCCTATGCGAGCTATGCCGAGAGTTTCGAGCCGGTGCCGGGGGCGGACAAGCAGGGCCAGGCGTTCAAACCGGCGACCGGTCACCAGTGGGAAGGGGGCGTCAAGTTTCTCTCCGATGACATGAGCAAGACGGCGACCCTGTCGGCGTTCCACATCACCAAGAAGAACGCCCTGGTGACGGATCCGGACAATGTCTACGGGCCCAAGCTGCAGACCGGGGAGACGGTCTCCAGGGGCATCGAGCTTGAGGGGAGAGCCGATCTCACCAGCCAGCTGGATCTGGCCCTCAACTACACCCTGATGGACATGGAGATCACGCGTGACACCACCACGCTGCAGGGCAAGACGCCGGTCTGGGTCCCCAGACAGATGGCGTCGCTGTGGAGCAACTACTACCCCGGCGGCAACCTCGAGGGGATGCGAGTGGGCGCCGGCCTGCGCTACGTGGGGGAGGCCGAGATGGATGCCGCCAACACCGACAAGGTACCGGACTACCTCCTGATGGACATGTCCGCCTCCTACGATCTCGCCGCCCTCAGCGCAAGCCTGAAGGGAGTGGGGGTATCGCTTGGCGCCAGCAACCTGTTCAACAAGACCTACTACTCCTGCTACGACCAGAACAACTGCTGGTTCGGGGCCGAACGAAGCGTGGAGGCGCGACTCAAATACGCATTCTGACCTTGCGCCCCGGCACGCGCCCGGGGCCCTTTCAACGAATGGGCGAGGAGAGGGGGCGCGGTGTGCCGCGCGGCCTTGGCCGGGAGAAAGCGGACGCGGAACGCGCCCTCGTCTCGGATCACCAGGCCCTGTTCGCGGCGGCGGCCAGCCTGATCCCGTCCCTCAAGGGGAACCTGGTGGCGGTCGGTGACGTGCGCCCGCCACTGACCGATGCCACCGGAGCAACGTCGGCCGAGGTGGCCGCAGCCCTCCATGCGCACTGGCAGCAGGCACACCCGGAGGCGGGGCCCGCCTACTGGCTCACCCGCAGCTGGGGCATGCTCTGCTGGCAATCCATCTATCTCGCCATGGTGGCCGTCTACCGCCATCAGGCCGTGCCTGCCCTCGGCAGGCTGGGACAGGGGCATGAGGCCGGCGTGGTGTCGGGCTTTACCCTGCCGGCCGAGTCCATGATCAGAGGGGAGGTCGGCGTGTTGATCAAGACGGCCGGGGAGCGACTCCAGGCGCACTGGCAGGGGCAGTTCACCCTCCTTGGGACGGCGCAGCGGCTGCGCCCCGGTTTCGTGCGCCCGCTCCTGGCGGACGATCTGCTGGCGGCCCTGGTGCGGGTACCCGATTTCTTCGGGGAAGTGAGTCGGGAGGAGGTGAGGGCCCATGCCCCCCTCTGGCTTGAATCCTGTGGCCTGCCGTCGGCACATCTGACGGGCTGGCGCGAGGCGGGGCTGCCCCGGGACGAGGCCTTCCCGGGCTATGTGCGTCAGCGCTGCTGCCTGCACTACAAGCGCCGGGATGGGGAACTGTGTGGCAACTGCCCGCGAAGGCTGGGTGGGGCGAGGGGTGACGAGTGCTGATGCCCGACTCTTCGTCTTCGCGGGCAACCCGTGGTGAAAGCCGCCTGATCCTGGCGGCTTTTTTGTGTCCGGCTTACTGGGCCGCCATCCGGGTGCGGATGCGCTCGAACAGGCTCTGCAGGCAGGCCTGATCTTTGTCGGCGGCGCGCACGGCGCCATACATGTGGCGGCGAATGCCCTCCCCGAGAGGGCGCGCCTCAAGCAGGCCCTGGCGCACGAACTCCTCGCTGGCCCAGCGGGGCAGGGCGGCGAGCCCGAGCCCGGCGGCGGCCATCTGCAGCATGACCGAGGTGTTGTCCACCGGTTTGCAGCGGGCGGGCTCCACCCCGGCCGGTTGCAGGAAACGGCTGAACACGTCCATGCGCGCCCGCTCCACCGGGTAGACCAGCAGTACCTCCGGTCGCAGATCGTCCGGTGCGATGCGCCGCTGCTGGCAGAGGGGGTGATCCGGCGCCATCACCAGGGTGAGATCGAAGGCGAACAGCGGCTCGAAGTGAAGATCCCCGCGGGCCTGCACATCCGAGGTGAGCAGCAGATCGAGCTGGCCGCCAAGCAGGGCACTGATGGCATCGAAACCCGGCACCGACTCCACCTCCAGATCCACGCCGGGCCACTGGCGGCGAAAGTCCGGCAACAGCGGGAGCAGCCACTGGATGCAGCTGTGGCAATCGAGGGCCAGATGCAGCCTGCCCGCCTCGCCGCTGTGCAGGGCGACCAGCTGGCGCTCGGTCTGGGCCAGGGCGGGCAGCACCTGACGGGCCAGGGCCAGCAGATGCTGGCCTGCCGCCGTCAGCACCAGAGGGCGGCTTTTTCGAAGAAACAGCTCCAGATTGAGGCGGGTCTCCAGCTCCTTGAGCTGGTGGGAGAGGGCGGACTGGGTGAGGTTGAGGGTGAGCGCGGCCCCGGCCAGAGACCCTTGCTCGGCCAGGGCGCTGATGGTCTTCAGGTGTTTGAGATCGATGCCCAGATTGCTGCTCTGAGGGGGGCTGGATGGGGTGGGCGTGACCATGGCACTGCTCCTTTGTGCGTCAGTTGAGAAATTCTTGAGAGCCAGTTGAAGAGGATTCAATAGCCAAGGCCACCATATCTTGTCATTTTGGATGTGTAAACATCTGGATGGCCAAACAATCCAGATCCTCATCAGATAAACGAGCATAAGGAATGGAACCTATGACCTGCGCACACACCCTGGGCTTTCCCCGTATCGGCGCCAAGCGCGAACTGAAATTTGCCCTCGAATCCTACTGGCGTGGCGAAACCACCCAGGCCGAGCTGGTCGCCGTGGGCAAGAGCCTGCGTGAGCGCCACTGGCAGGCCCAGCGTACCGCCGGGGTCAACCTGCTGCCGGTGGGGGATTTTGCCTGGTACGATCAGGTGCTGGGTACCAGCCTGCTGGTGGACGCCGTGCCTGCCCGTCACCGCCACGGCGACACCGACCTCGACACCCTGTTCCGGGTGGCCCGTGGCCGTGCGCCGACCGGCCCGGCGGCGGCCGCTGCCGAGATGACCAAGTGGTTCAACACCAACTACCACTACCTGGTGCCGGAATTTTACCGTGACCAGCGCTTCAAGCTGGGCTGGAGCCAGCTCTTTGACGAGGTGGAAGAGGCCAAGGCCCTTGGGCTGCCGGTCAAGGCGGTGTTGCTGGGCCCCGTCTCCTACCTGTGGCTTGGCAAGGAGAAAGAGAGCGGCTTCTCCCGCCTCGAACTGCTGGATCGCCTGCTGATCGTCTACCAGGAGATCCTGGCCAAACTGGCGGCCCAGGGGGTGGAGTGGGTGCAAATCGACGAGCCGGCTCTGGCGCTGGACCTGCCGGACGAGTGGCGCCTGGCCTACCTCAAGGCGTATGAGCGCCTGAGCGGCCCCTGCAAGCTGCTGCTCACCACCTACTTCGGGTCCGTGGCCCATCAGCGGGACATCATCACCAGTCTGAAGGTGGACGGCCTGCACCTGGATCTGGTGGCGGCCCCCGAGCAGCTCGAGACCCTGGTCCCGCACCTGCCGGCCCAGTGGGTACTCTCGGCAGGTGTCATCAACGGCCGCAACGTCTGGCGTGCCAACCTGGCCAAGCTGGCGCCGACCCTCAAGGCCTTGAAAGAAAAGCTTGGCGAGCGCCTCTGGGTGGCCTCCTCCTGCTCCTTGCTGCACAGCCCGGTGGATTTGACCCTGGAGCACGAGCTGGATCCCCAGACCCGCAGCTGGTTTGCCTTCGCCCTGCAAAAGTGCTATGAGCTGGGGCTGCTGTCCGACTACCTGGACGGTGGCGCCCTGGACAAGATCGAGGCTTACAGCCAGCCCATCGTGGATCGGGAGTCCGACAGCCGGGTTCACAAGAAGGCGGTGCAGTCACGACTCGCCAGCCTGACCAACAGTGACTTCGATCGCCAGAGCGCCTACCCGGTGCGTGCCGACGCGCAGCGCTCGGATCTGAAACTGCCGCTCCTGCCCACCACCACCATCGGCTCCTTCCCGCAGACCTCTGAAATCCGGGTGCTGCGCCAGGATTGGCGTGCCGGGCGCATCGATGACCAGGCCTACGAGGCGGGCATCCAGGCCCAGATCAAGGATGCGATTGAGCGCCAGGAGGCCATCGGGCTGGACGTGCTGGTGCACGGCGAGGCCGAGCGCAACGACATGGTGGAGTATTTCGGGGAGCTGCTGGACGGCTTTGCCATCACCCGCTTTGGCTGGGTACAGAGCTATGGCTCCCGCTGCGTGAAGCCACCGGTGATCACCCGTGACATCGACCGTCCGACCCCCATGACCCTTGAGTGGACGAAGTTTGCCCAGAGCCTGACCGACAAGCCGGTGAAGGGCATGCTGACCGGCCCCGTGACCATTCTCTGCTGGTCCTTCCCGCGGGAAGACGTGAGCCGCGAGCAGTCCGCCCTGCAGATTGGCCTGGCCATTCGCGACGAGGTGGCTGACTTGGAAGCCGCCGGCATCAAGATCATCCAGATCGACGAGCCGGCGATCCGCGAAGGGCTGCCCCTGCGCAAGCAGGATCACCAGGCCTATCTCGACTGGGCGGTGCGCGCCTTCCGCCTGAGCGCAAGCCCGGTGGTGGACAGCACCCAGATCCACACCCACATGTGTTACAGCGACTTCAACCTCATTATCGAGGCGGTGGCGGCGCTGGACGCGGATGTGATCACCATCGAGACGAGCCGCAGCCAGATGCAGTTGCTCGAAGCGTTCGAGCGCTTCAACTACCCCAACGAGATCGGCCCGGGCGTCTACGACATCCACTCGCCGAACGTACCGAGCCAGGGCTGGATTGAAGACCTCATCCGCAAGGCTGCACAACAAATCCCGGCAGACCGGCTCTGGGTGAACCCGGACTGCGGCCTCAAGACCCGCGGCTGGGAAGAGACCACCGCAGCCCTGAAGGTGATGGTCGATGCGACCCGGGCGCTGCGCGCCGAGCTGGCCTGAGGGCTTCCATTCACCCGGACGAGCGCCCGGTGAGTGTCACCAAGACGAGAGAGGGAAGGCGACAGCCTTCCCTCTTTTTTGCATGGCCGCTCCCTAGAGGCTGTCCCTTTTACACATCTGACGCTCACCACGAGGAGGCCAGTGTGTATACGGGGAGGGGGCGTTGAAGT
>NZ_PQLN01000062.1:0-30077 GCF_002919855.1 Aeromonas sp. ASNIH8
CATGAATATCGACTGGGAGAAGCTCCGCCACAAGTAACGGAGCTAACAGGAGACCAGCAGATCATTTTGGAGGTATTGGGTGAGCGCTATCGGCAAATTTATTCCTAAATCAGGTGCGGAATGTCGGATGGAAAACTTCAAGCATCTGCCCGAACCCTTCCGTATTCGTGTCATCGAGCCGGTCAAGCGCACCACCCGTGCCTATCGGGAAGAGGCCATTGTCCGGGCGGGCATGAACCCCTTCCTGCTGGACAGCGAAGACGTCTTCATCGACCTGCTGACCGACAGCGGTACCGGCGCCATCACCCAGGACATGCAGGCCGCCATGCTGCGCGGTGACGAGGCCTACAGCGGCAGCCGCAGCTACTATGCCCTGCAACAGGCGGTGCAGGAGATCTTCGGCTACTCCCTGACCATCCCCACTCATCAGGGGCGCGGCGCCGAGCAGATTTACATCCCCGTGCTCATCAAGAAGCGGGAGCAGGAGAAGGGGCTGGATCGCAAGAAGATGGTGGCCCTCTCCAACTACTTCTTCGACACCACCCAGGGCCACACCCAGATCAACTGCTGCGTGGCGAAGAACGTCTATACCAGGGAGGCGTTCGATACCTCGGTCACCGCCGACTTCAAAGGCAACTTCGATCTGGTGAAGCTGGAAGAGGCCATCCTGGAGGCGGGCCCCGCCAACGTGCCCTACATCGTCAGCACCATCACCTGCAACTCCGCCGGGGGGCAGCCGGTCTCCATTGCCAACCTGAAGGCGGTGTACGAGATCGCCAGAAAGTACGACATCCCCGTCATCATGGACTCC
The DNA here is from genome assembly GCF_002919855.1 of Aeromonas sp. ASNIH8. Lineage (NCBI taxonomy): Bacteria > Pseudomonadati > Pseudomonadota > Gammaproteobacteria > Aeromonadales > Aeromonadaceae > Aeromonas > Aeromonas sp. ASNIH8. Next base: position 812 of record NZ_PQLN01000062.1, read on the forward strand.
GCCCGCTTCGCCGAGAACGCCTACTTCATCCAGCAGCGGGAGCCCGGCTACGCGAACTGGACCATCGAGGAGATCACCAGGGAGTCCTATAAGTACGCGGACGGCCTCGCCATGTCGGCGAAGAAGGATGCCATGGTGCAGATGGGGGGGCTGCTGTGCTTCAAGGATGACAGCATGCTGGACGTCTACACCGAGTGCCGCACCCTGTGCGTGGTGCAGGAGGGCTTCCCGACCTATGGCGGCCTGGAAGGGGGCGCCATGGAGCGCCTGGCGGTGGGCCTGCGGGACGGCATGCGCCAGGACTGGCTGGCCTATCGCATTGGCCAGGTGCAGTACCTGGTGGACGGGCTGGAGGCCATCGGCGTGGTGTGCCAGCAGGCGGGGGGCCATGCGGCCTTCGTGGATGCGGGCAAGTTGCTGCCCCACATCCCGGCGGATCAGTTCCCGGCCCACGCCCTGGCCTGCGAGCTCTACAAGGTCGCCGGCATCCGCGCGGTGGAGATAGGTTCCCTGCTGCTGGGGCGCGACCCCGCCACCGGCAAGCAGCACCCCTGCCCGGCGGAGCTGCTGCGCCTGACCATCCCCCGTGCCACCTATACCCAGACCCACATGGACTTTGTCATCGAGGCTTTCGGCGAGGTGAAGAAGAACGCCCACCGGGTGAAGGGGCTGGACTTCATTTACGAGCCGGCCGTGCTGCGCCACTTCACCGCCAGACTGCAAGAGGTCGAGCATAACGACCCGTCAGCCGGCAAGACGCAGAAAAAATTGATAGAAGCATAACGAGTCAGGGGCACAGATTTTTCTGTGCCCTTTTTTTTTCACTGCTCTGTGAAAGATGTGGAGTGACACACATGACATCAACACCGTCCGTCATCGGAGGGGCCTGCATCATTGCCAGCGTCTGTGTCGGTGCCGGCATGCTGGGGCTGCCGAGCGCGGGAGCCGGGGCCTGGACCAGCTGGTCAACCCTCGCCATCATTCTTACCATGGTCGTCATGACGGTTTCAGGCTGGATGCTGCTGGAAGCCCTGAAACCCTACGCATTGACTGCCTCCTTCAACTCGGTGACCAAGGATCTGCTCGGTCGCAGGATCAATCTCTTCAACAACCTCACCGTCTATTTCGTGGGCGGCATTTTGCTCTATGCCTACATCACCTCGTCGGGTCTCATCCTGGGCGGCCTGCTGGGCATCAATAGCCAGCTGGCCTCGGTGTTGTTCGTGCTGGTGTTCTCCTGGTTCGTCTGGCATTCGACCCGGGCGGTGGACAGGATTTCGGTCGTCCTGATCGTTTTTATGGTGCTGAGCTTCGTGTTCGGGGTCTCCGGGCTTGCCAGCAAGGTCGACACCGCCAAGCTGTTCAACTCCTTTGCCGAGGAGCTGGGCCGCGCCCCTTACGCCCTGGCCATGCTGCCGGTGGCGCTCACCTCCTTCGGTTACCACCACTCGGTGGCCTCGATGCGCGCCTACTACGGCGAGGAGCAGAAGGCGAAGCAGGCGATATTGGGCGGCACACTGATCGCGCTGGCGCTCTACCTGCTGTGGCTGCTCAGTATCTTCGGCAATCTGCCCCGCAGCGCCTTCGGCCCCGTCATCGCCAAGGGGGGCGACGTGGACGTGCTGCTCGGGGCGCTGGCCTCGGTGATCGAGTCCAGACAGGTATCCCAGGCCATCAACCTCTTCTCCATGGCGGCCATCCTCTCCTCCTTCATCGGGGTGGGGCTGGGGGTGTTCGACTATCTGGCGGATCTGTTCAAGTTCGACAACAGTCGCCAGGGGCGGGCCAAATCCTGGGCGGTGACCTTCCTGCCTCCCCTGGCGCTCTCCCTGATGTTCCCGTTCGGCTTCGTGGTGGCCATCGGCTATGCCGGGGCTGCGGCGACCGTCTGGGCCTGCATCATCCCGGCCCTGCTGGCGAAGAAGTCCCGGGAGCTGGCCCCGTACGAGGCGGGGTTCAAGGCCCCCGGCGGCCAGCCCATGGTGGTGGTCGTCATCGTCTTCGGGGTGCTTACCGCCATCTTCCACCTGATGGCCATGGCGGGTCTGCTGCCCGTCTACACCGGCTGACCCTGGTGTGCTGAACCTGGCCCCATCCCGAGCATATTCCACGGATGGGGCGCAGGATCCGGCCCGTTTCCCCCCATTTTCCCTCCGGATTTGATACCCGAAGGCATGCAGGGTAAAGTCCCCCGGCGCCAGCAGTGGCGAACGCAGGAGAAGCACGGCGGTGTGCCGTGACCAGTCGACAATCCGTTTGGGGGAGTAATGGAACAGAAACCATCGTTGGTGGGCGGGGCATGCATCATTGCCGGCGTCTGTGTGGGGGCCGGCATGCTGGGGCTGCCGAGTGCGGGAGCGGGCGCCTGGACCCTCTGGTCCATGCTCGCGGTAGCACTGACCATGGTGGTGATGACGGTCTCCGGCTGGATGCTGCTGGAGTCCTATCGGAGCTATCCCCTGCGCGTCTCCTTCGATACCGTGACCCGGGATCTGCTGGGGGAGAAGGTCAACGCCCTCAACAATCTCAGCGTTTATTTCGTCGGCGGCATCCTGCTCTATGCCTACATCACCTCGGCCGGTCTCATCATCGACGGCATGACGGGGATGGGCAGCCAGTGGGCGTCCGTGCTCTTTACCCTGGCCTTCTCCCTGCTGGTGTGGCACTCCACCCGGGCGGTGGACCGCATCTCGGTGTTGCTGGTGATCCTGATGGGGCTGAGCTTTGCCTTCGGCATCTCGGGCCTGTCGATGAACGTGCGCCTCGATCTGCTGCTCGACCGGGTGGGCAGCGAAGTAAGCTACGCCCCCTATGCCCTGGTGATGCTGCCGGTGGCGCTCACCTCGTTCGGCTACCACCATTCGGTCTCCTCCATGCGCGCCTACTACGGTGAAGAGCGCCGTGCCAGCCGCGCCATTCTGGGGGGCACCCTGATTGCGCTCGCGTTTTACCTCATCTGGCTGGTGAGCGTCTTTGGCAACCTGCCCCGCAGCGAGTTCGGCCCGGTGATCGCGGAGGGGGGCAACGTGGATGCCCTGCTCAAGGCCCTCGGCTCGGTGATCGAGTCCAAGGCGGTGGCCAGCGCCCTCAACGCCTTTTCCATGGCGGCCATCCTCTCCTCCTTCATCGGGGTGGGGCTCGGGGTGTTCGACTACCTGGCGGATCTGTTCAAGTTCGACAACAGCCGGGGTGGCCGCGCCAAGTCCTGGGCGGTGACCTTCCTGCCGCCCCTGGCGCTCTCCTTGCAGTTCCCGTTCGGCTTCCTGGTGGCCATCGGCTATGCGGGCGCCGTGGCGACCCTGTGGACCTGCATCATCCCGCCCCTGCTGGCCTGGAAGGTGCGGGCGGCCCGGCGCGAAGAAGGTGGCGAGGGCTTCCGCGCCCCCGGCGGCCTCTTCATGATCGTCCTGGTGATCCTGTTCGGCGTGCTGACCGCCGCCTTCCACCTGCTCAACATGGTGGACCTGCTGCCCGCCTACAAGGGCTGAGCCGTTACCCGGGTCGCAGTGCCAGCACACAATGACAAAGAAGGAGCCTCATGGGCTCCTTCTTGCTTGTCACACAGGCAATATTGGCGTCGGTTACTGAATGCCGACCGACAGGGAGTGGGGGACCTTGGCGCCTTTACGGGCGGTGGCGCGCATCTGGTAGACCTGGATCAGGTACTTGCCCGACTTGGGCAGGGTGCCTTGCCATTTTGTGTCCACGTTGCCGCCGCCCAGTGCCTCGGCCTGACCCGGGATGGCGCCCGGCGCGAAGACGTTGAAGTTGGCATTGGTGCTGCCGGTGATGGCGACCGTCATGGTCTGGCCTTCTTTGGCGCCCAGGGTGTAGTTGATGGCGTCATAACCGGAGAAGGTGCCGTCAACCTTGGCGCTGTGCGCGCCTTTGGCGAAGTGCACCGGCACCGTGGTCACCTTGTCTGCCGCCTGAACCGAGGCCGCCATCATCATGGCCAGCAAGGCGGCCGTTACTGCTTTTTTCATTATGTATTGCTCCTGTGATCGGGCCCTGGCACGGGCCTCGAGGGGAAGATATGCCGGAACGATGACGCGACTCCATCGAAATGATGGGGCGGTCGGAGTGGGGGATGTTGCAAGATTTGGGGTATGCACAGACGGACATGGTGCCTTTTGGCCGCAAGCCAGATGAACACAAGGTCGATGGGGTTTTATATGGCGAGTATCCCTGATACAGGGGGCGTTTTTGTCAACGTGGTGTTGACGAACAGGGTGCCCGCTGCGGCCATGAGTCTGCGACAGAATTGATCGCCCCGGGTCTCCTGCATGGTCAGGGCGCGGGAGGGCTTGCGGAAAAAGAGGACGTTAAGGTTGGCTGGTGCCCTCAGCCGCCATGGCCTGCTGCTGATAGCGCGCCACCGTGCCGTCCTGCTTCATTTGCCGGATCACGCTGGCAAGGGGGGCCAGCAGATCCTGATGCCGTTCGTGCAGGTAGACGTAAGAATCGGCCAGCTCCATCACCCCGGCGGAGTAGATGCCGGCATAGCCCGGGTCCTGGCGCGTCAGGGCGGCCAGGGCCTGGCTGGCAATCAGGGTCTGCTCCACATAGAGGTCACTGCGCCCCTTGAGCAGCTTGCCCATCCCCTGCTCGGCGGTGGCGATGGCAAAGAGCCGGTCCGGTGCCACCACCTTGCCCAGCATCATCTCCGGCAGCTTGGCGCCACGGCGAAACTCGACCCGATAACCGGTGCCCAGCAGGCTGTGCCACCCCTGCAGCTGGATCCCGGGCTGGTGGGCATAGGCCTGATAGGAGACGGCGAAATGGGGCTCGGGCACGCGCTGGAGGGTACGGGTCTGCTGCTGGTAGCTGGCGGCGCGGTGGATCTCGCCATCGACCTGTCCCTGCTCTGCCAGCAGGGGGGCCCGTCCCCCGGGGTAGCCCTGGTACTGGAATGCATAGCCCAGGCGGGCGAACGCATCCCGATAGATGAGATCGAGCCAGCGACCATAGGGGGACTCCCTGGTTTCAAGGGAGCTCACCAGTGTGATGTTGCCCCTGCCTTGCGCCCCCCATACCTGGAAGGCCAGCAGCAAGAGCAGTGAAAGAGCGAAGAAGCGGTATCCTGAAACCTGCGCCATGGTGTCCCTGTCAGAGCGGTGGTTGCAAAGGGTGACAGTCCTATCCTAGCCCAGGGGGTTGCCCGGTCCAGCGCTTTCTGCCGTCCGCCCGTGGATACCCTCCAGGCCGCCTCTCGTCCCGCCTTGCCCGAATGAACGCCAACCAAGGGAGATGGCCAGCGGCGCTCACAGGATGGCGAAATCCACCTCGGGCAGGGTTTCGAAGCCGGGGCGGGCAAACAGATAGCCCTGCATCAGGCTGACGCCCATCTCCTGCAGGCAGGCCATCTCGTCGCGGGTCTCGACCCCTTCCGCCAGCGGGGTGATCTGCAACTCCGTAAACAGCGCCAGACAGTGGCGAACGATGGCCTGACGGATCGGGTCCTGGTCGATGCCGCGCAGCAGGTGCATATCGAGTTTGATGATGTCGGGGCGAAAATCGGCCAGCAGGCTCAGGCCCGAGTAACCGGCGCCAAAGTCGTCGATCGCCGTCTTGAAGCCAAGGGCCTGATAGTGATCCACGATGCCGCGAATATGGCGGTTGTCCTGCACCTGTTCCACCTCGGTGAACTCGAACATGATCTGCTCGATGGGAAAGAGATGCTCGCGGGCCGCCTGCAACGTGGTGCGAATGCAGCGCTCCGGGCGATAGACCGCGTTGGGCAGAAAGTTGATGCTCAGCATGCCCCGCATATCGAGCCGGGCGGCCAGCGCGATGGCCTTGATGCGGCACAGCTGATCGAAACGGTAGCGGTTGTCGTCGTTGACCCGGGCAATCACGCTCTGCGCCGACTCGTTGTTGAGCCCCCGCACCAGGGCCTCGTAGCCGAAGACAGTGCGTTGGCTGCAATCGACGATGGGCTGAAAGGCCATGGTGAAGTCGAAGTCGAGCTCGGTTTTCTCCTGACACAGCTGGCAGATGGCGGGGGACGGGGCGGCAGGTATATCCATGACTCTCCTCTCGGGGCGTGGCGGTGCTGGGGACTGTCTCAAATGATAACAGCTCATCCCCCCCTGTAGGTTCGATTAGCGAAGCGTAATCGGACAATCGAGAGGCTTTGATTACGGTTGTTGCCGTGAAACAGGATCGGCCAGCTGGAGGGGAGAATTAGGCTGGCCGTTATGGCGGGAGAATCGATTTACGCGAACGTCCGATTACGCCTGACGGCTAATCGAACCTACGGGCTGACATAAAGTCATAATAGTATTACTTTGTTTGCACGCCCGAGAAAAGAGTAAGTAACAACGTGATATATTCATTGCGAAAAGAATAATTGATGGTTATGTGACCCATTTAACAGAGATATTCAATGAGGAATGGTATGAGTGTTTTTTCAAGTGAACATGAAATGCAGGAGTGGTTAGAAAATAAGTTCACTACGATTTATGGGCTATCTGAATTAATAGCTAATATCGAATCTATAGAACTTTATGTACCTAAAAACTCATCCGAAGAAAAGATAAAACAAACATTTTTATATTGCATCGAATCTCTTAACATGAATGAGTTGTTAACAAAAAATGAAAATATATCTTTAGAAAAAGGAGACTCTCTTAACCCTGATATATTTGCTTTTTCCCCGGAAACAGAGTCTATTGTTATTATTGAGTTAAAAAACCAGAAAGGGGCGACTAGAGAGGCCGGCACCGAATTATCTGCTTATGCGGGTGAAATTAAAAGCGCGCTATCCTATCTTTCTGATGGAGAAATAATTAATGTAATAATCTCCCCTGTTTGGCCAACTCTCCTAAAGCATCACTTATATAACAATATATTCTGGCAAGGTAAAAAAACTATTTGTTTGGAACCATGCATTACAGATGGTGAAATAAAGCTTAAAATCATAGATATACCAGTACTTGTCCAAGCGGACATTCCAAGTAAAGTTAGTGAGGAACATTTAGGGGGATACCATATTTGCCTTTACGATGATGCAATGTATCAGATGCCTTCCCCAGAAAGTAAATTACATCAGAAATTACAATTGATAAAATCTAGTATCTCAGCTATAGCAACAAAAGGTGAGAAAATGAATACACATGGTTTTGCTTTTTTAACGGGGGGAGGCCAACTTTCACCATATTTTATTACTGTTGTGAATGTAGCACCATTCAAGTCGATAGAAAGAATTTTGCATTCGAATGAAATTAATAGCTATGCCGAGCTTCCTCTAATTGAAAGGAAAATACTAGATACATATCTTGAATACATCCCTGAAGGTCATGTGGCCAGCCTAAATGCATTATTCGATACTGCCAATTTAATGTTGGGAGGTGTATGTTCGCCAGCTCCTGAAGCATTTACTTCTTGGGGTAACTTAAAATCTCACATATTGGATGATTATGAGACAATGTACTTTGATTCATGGGGTGTATTTAAAGATTTAGCCATTGATAAACTATGTGAAAAATATAGAAATGGCGACCACAATATGAGTTTAAATAGTGTTGATTTAGGGTTGGAAGTACTGAGTGATATTATTGATGAAAACTATACTTATATTGATCCATGTTATCTGGGAAGCGATTTCTTCCCTATAGGTCACCCTCGTTATGAAGAGAAATTAGATGATTAAAATGTCTAATAGCTATCAATATAAGCAGTGAATTGGCACATCTATTATCGTAATTATCATGTGGTTTTTTGATAGGTAGTACATCTATGTGATCTCAGTAAGAACAAAAACGGCGCCTCGCGGTGCCGTTTTTAATATCACTGACTCAACCAGAGTCACTGCAGCAGCGAGATATCCGCCACTTGCAGGAACAGGTTGCGCAGGTTGTTCAGCAGCGCCAGACGGTTGGCCTTGAGGGCCTCGTCATCGGCCATCACCATCACCTCGTTGAAGAAGGTGTCGACCGGCTCGCGCAGGGCGGCCAGACGGGTGAGGGCGGCCTGATAGTCACCGGCGGCGAACAGCGGGGCCAGTTCGGCTTGCAGTTCGGCAACCTGGGTGGCCAGCGCCTTCTCGGCGGCATCGACCAGCAGTTCCGGTTTGACGGTTGTGGGCAGTGGAACCTCGACCTTGGCCAGAATGTTGCTCACGCGCTTGTTGGCGGCAGCCAGTGCCAGTGCGGCATCCAGCGTGCGGAAGTGGCTGACGGCCTTGACGCGACGATCGAAGTCGAGCGGACGGGTCGGGCGGCGGGCCAGCACGGCCAGCACCACGTCGGCACCGATGCCTTCGTCCTGATAGGCGGCGCGGAAGCGGCCCAGCATAAAGTCGACCACGTCGGTAACGACGGTTTTGTTGGTCAGCTTGTCGCCGTAGACGCGTACCGCTTCTTCAACCAGTTCAACCAGATCCAGATCCAGCTGCTTCTCGGTCATGATGCGCAGGGCACCGATGGCGGCGCGACGCAGGGCGAACGGGTCCTTGTCACCCTTGGGCAGCATGCCGATGCCGAAGATACCGGCCAGGGTGTCGAACTTGTCGGCCAGCGCGACGGCGCAGGCAACCAGACCGGACGGCAGGGCATCACCGGCAAAGCGCGGCATGTACTGCTCGTTGAGGGCCACGGCAACCGCTTCGTCTTCGCCATCGTGACGGGCGTAGTGCATCCCCATGACACCCTGGGTGTCGGTGAACTCGCCGACCATGTTGGTCATCAGGTCACACTTGGAGAGCAGACCGGCACGCTTGGCCTGAGCCACATCAGCGCCGATACGCTCGGCGATAAAGCCGGCGACGGTCTCGATGCGCTCGACCTTGGCCTTGACGGTGCCCAGCTGTTGCTGGAACAGCACGGTTTCAAGGCGCGGCAGGCGGGAGGCCAGGGTCTGCTTGAGGTCGGTCTTGAAGAAGAACTCGGCATCAGAGAGACGGGGGCGAACCACCTTCTCGTTGCCGCTGATGATCTGGCTCGGGTCTTTGGACTCGATGTTGGTGACGAAGATGAACTTCGGCAGCAGCTTGCCGTTCTTGTCGTAGACCGGGAAGTACTTCTGGTCACCCTTCATGGTGTGTACCAGCGCTTCAGCCGGAACGGCCAGGAACTTCTCTTCGAAGTTGGCGGTCAGCACCACCGGCCACTCGACCAGGGCGGTCACTTCTTCCAGCAGGGCGTCGTCCAGATCGGCCACGCCACCGAAGGCGGCAGCGGCCGCTTCGACGTCAGCCTTGATCTTGGCCTTGCGCGCCATGAAGTCGGCAATCACCATGCCGCGCTCCTGCAGGATCTGCGGGTACTGGCTGGCGTTGTCGATGGTGAATTCGCTCTCGCCCATAAAGCGGTGACCGCGGATGGTGCGGGCAGAGTCGATACCCAGAATGTGAGCGGGCACCAGCTCGCCATCCAGCAGCAGGGTCACGGTGAAGACCGGACGCACGAACTGGATGGTCTTGTCGCCCCAGCGCATCATCTTCGGGATCGGCAGTTTGGCCAGCGCCTGGCTAACCAGTTCGCCCAGCAATTCTTTGGCCGGACGGCCTTCGACCTTGGCGGTGTGAACCAGCCACTCGCCCTTGTCGGTGACCAGGCGCTCGGCCTGCTCAACGGTGATGCCGTTGCCACGGGCCCAGCCTTCGGCAGCCTTGGTTGGCTTGCCTTCGGCATCGAACGCTTGAGCGACGGCAGGGCCGCGCTTCTCGACGCTCTTGCTCGGCTGTTCGCCAGCCAGCTCGCTTACCTTCAGCGCCAGACGGCGCGGTGAAGCAAACCACTCGACGTCGCCGAAGGCCAGATCGGCCTTGGTCAGTTCGGCTTTGAAGTTGTCGGCAAAGGCTTCGGCCAGGGAGCGCAGGGCTTTGGGCGGCAGCTCAGCAGTACCGATCTCTACCAGAAATGTATGTTGTGCCATGTCCGTTCCTTAACCTTGCTTGTTCTCTGTGCGCTGACACATGGGGAAACCCAGCGCTTCGCGGGAGGCGTAGTATGCCTCTGCCACGGCCTTGGTCAGGGTGCGAATGCGCAGGATGTAGCGCTGACGCTCGGTGACCGAGATGGCCTTGCGGGCATCCAGCAGGTTGAAGGAGTGAGCGGCTTTGAGGATGCGCTCGTAGGCAGGCAGCGGCAGCGGTTTTTCCAGTGCCAGCAGATTCTGGGCTTCCTTCTCGTACTGCTCGAAGCAGTGGAACAGGAACTCCACGTCGGCGTGTTCGAAGTTGTAGGTGGATTGCTCCACTTCGTTCTGGTGGAACACGTCGCCGTAGGTGGTCTTGCCCAGCGGGCCGTCAGACCAGACCAGATCGTAGACGCTGTCCACGCCCTGGATGTACATGGCCAGACGCTCGAGACCGTAGGTGATCTCGCCGGTGACCGGCTTGCACTCGAGGCCGCCAACCTGCTGGAAGTAGGTGAACTGGGTCACTTCCATGCCGTTCAGCCACACTTCCCAACCCAGACCCCATGCCCCTAAGGTCGGGTTTTCCCAGTTGTCTTCAACGAAGCGGATGTCGTGGATCTCGGGATCCATGCCCAGCTCTTTCAGGGAGCCCAGATAGAGTTCCTGAATGTTGTCGGGGGAGGGCTTGATGATCACCTGGAACTGGTAGTAGTGCTGCAGGCGGTTCGGGTTCTCACCGTAGCGGCCGTCAGTCGGACGGCGGGACGGTTGTACGTAGGCGCAGGCGATGGGCTCCGGGCCCAGGGCGCGCAGGCAGGTCATGGGGTGGGAGGTACCGGCACCCACTTCCATATCCAGCGGCTGAATGATGGTACAGCCCTGGCGGGACCAATAGTCCTGCAACTGCAGGATCAGGCCCTGAAAGGTTTTGACATCGAATTTTTGCATAGTGTTTTTCGCGCGAAATGAAATCAGAGCAAGATTTGCTGAATGTGAACCGAGGGAGTATACCGTCTGGCATGGTCGGATAATAGGCGAAATTACAGGGGATTAGTGGGGCTATGTTGCCGCTTGCCCTATGATGTCGCCGACGCAAGCGGCCTGCCGATGGCCGATGAAAAACAGGGGAGAGGAAATGGAACTGCGCTGCGCCTGGGTGACCAGAGACCCGGAATACATCGAATACCATGACAAGCAGTGGGGCAGGCCGGTGTATGACGCCCGCGAGTTGTTTGCCAAGCTCTGCCTCGATGGCCAACAGGCGGGGCTGTCGTGGATCACCATCCTCAAGCGCACCGAGAGCTACCATCGCGCCTATGCGGATTTTGATCCGGTGCGCATCGTGCAGTTCGACGACCAGGACGTGGTGCGGCTGATGCAGGATACCGGCATCATTCGCAACCGGCTCAAGGTGCAGTCGATCATCAAAAACGCCCGCGCCTATCTGGCGCTGGAGGCGGAAGGCATCGACTTCGTCGATTATCTGTGGGGCTTCGTGGGCGGCGCCCCCATCGTCAACCAGCGTCAGGGCAACGGCGACATTCCGGCGACCTCGCCGGAGTCGGATGCCATGTCCAAGGCCCTCAAGAAGCGCGGCTTCACCTTCGTCGGCAGCACCATCTGCTATGCCTTCATGCAGGCGGTGGGCATGGTGAACGATCATCTGGTGACCTGCCCCTGCCACGCCGAGTGCCAGCAAGCAGCGGCGACGTGAAGGGGAATGAACGAAGAAGGGAGGCTCAAGCCTCCCTTCTTTTTTTGCTCAGAATCAGCAGGGCTCAAGGGGGCGGCCGAGCGCCTCGTACACCTCGTCGCTGCTCATCAGCCGCACGAAGGGGCCAGCCAGGGTGGCATTGTGATGGGCGATGATCTGGGGGGCGGTCAGTTGCGGCGTGTCCATGCAGGTATGGGCATCGCTCACCAGCACTACGGTGTAGCCGAGATCTGCCGCCGCCCGGCAGGTGGTGTCGATGCAGTACTGGGTCTTCATGCCGGTGATGATCAGGGTCTGCACGCCGTCCTCTTTCAGCCAGCCATCGAGACCGGTGCCATGGAAGGCGCTGGGGCGCTGCTTGTCGAACACCCGATCGGCCTCGCCGACGACCAGCTCAGGCGCAAGCTGCCAGAACGGACTGCCAGCGGCGATGGGGCTGCCGGCCGGGCCCGTGTGGCGCACCGCCAGCACGGGGAGAGCGGCACTGCGGGCCGCCTGGCTCAGGCGATTGATGTTGGCCAGGGTTTCGGCCCCGGCATGGGGGGCTTCCGGGCCGTGAAGGAGGCCCACCTGGATGTCGATGATGAGCAGCGCGGGGCGGGAAAGGGACGACATGGTCATGGCTCCGTGAGAAATGTCCCCCACTCTGGGGACATGGGCTCTAATGAGACAACCCCGCATCTGGGGGGGGCAACCACTCCAGACCCCGGGAGCATGTTCCGTTGCGCCGGGCCGGGAGCCTTTTCGCCCCTTGGTACAGCCGGGATACAGTCACACGGGTTCACCATCGGGAGCGCCATCACGAGGGAATCCCGTGTCACTGAGCGCCGTTCGCCCTCTCTTCCCCGGCCTGATCGGCTGCACCCTGGGGATGACGTCGCTCGTCAGGGCAAACATGAGGGGAAGGCGGCCCTGTGCAAGAAGGTCCGAGGCTGCACAGACGACGCTCCGAGGGCCGAGTTGGCGCTACCGGGATCCTGCCCCTCCCCTATCATTGAAAGACGCCGGACCGGTTCAGGTTGTCTGGCGAAGGAGCCATCATGAAGAAGTCCGTATTGGCGCTGCTTGCCGCCACCGCCTTGCTGGCCGCCCTGCCTGCACAGGCCACCAAGCAGGCCCTGGAGCGCCGTGACGCCCGCGATGTGCGTCAGGATACCCGTCAGGGGTCCCGTGACGCGAAACAGGCGTGTCGTGAGGGGCTGGTGGGCAATGCCGACTGCCGCCAGGAGCATCGTGACAACAAGCAGGAGGGGCGAGACAAGGCCCGGGATATCAAATATTGATGCGGGCCCGTCCGAAGAGGGCCTGCACCGGGTAAGTCGCTAGGGGCAGGGGGGCATGTTGCCCCCCTGCCCATCTTCGCAATGCGCGCGTCACACTCTGGCGCCTCTCTGGGTTAGAATGAGCGGCCATCGGCTAGAGTCGTTCTTTTTCAGAGGTTTTTTCATGCATTTCAAGAAACTGGTTCCTGCACTTGCCCTGACCGTCGCCATCACTGGCTGTACCACCAACCCTTATACCGGTGAATCCCAGACCTCCAAGGGCGCCTGGGGCGCGTTGGCGGGTGCGGCGACCGGCGCAGCCGTGGGGGCGCTCTCCTCCAGCAAGGGCGACCGCAAAAAGGGCATCCTGACTGGCGTCGCCGCCGGTGCGGCCCTGGGTGGCGGTATCGGTTACTACATGGATGTGCAAGAAGCCAAGCTGCGCGAGAAGCTGCAAGGCACCGGCGTCAGCGTGACCCGCAACGGTGATCAGCTGATCCTCAACATGCCGAACAACGTCACCTTCGACAGCTCCAGCGCCCAGCTGAAAGCCGCCGGTGCCAACACCCTGTCCGGCGTGGCCCTGGTGGTTGCCGAGTTCGACAAGACCCGTCTGAACGTGGTCGGCCACACCGACAGCACCGGCTCCCGCGAGCTGAACATGAAGCTCTCCCGGGATCGCGCCGATGCCGTCGCCGCCCAGCTGATCGGCCAGGGCGTGTCCGGCAGCCGCATCGCCATCAGTGGTGTGGGCCCGGATCAGCCGGTGGCCAGCAACAGCACCGCCGAAGGCAAGGCCCAGAACCGTCGGGTGACCATCACCCTGACCCCGACCGCCTAAGAGGTCCGGTTCGATGCCATGAAAAAGGCCCCGCCAGCGATGGCGGGGCCTTTCTATTGGCGCCGGTGCGTGCCCTTTGCTCCTTGCCCCCTTCTCCCCTTGCGGGAGAAGGGTCGGGGATGAGGGGATAACCGCCTCTTTGACAGCGGCTGTGAGCTGCACTTCTACCTTGTAGCTCTCGTGGGCCAGACGGGCCTGCACGCAGGCACGGACCGGGGCTGTATCGGCATCAGGGGAGCCAGGCATCCCGTTTTGATTAGACAGCGGCAGTCAGCTGTACTTCCACCTTGTAGCCTTCGTGGGCGAGACGGGCCTGCACGCAGGCGCGTACCGGTGCTGTGCCGGCCGGGATCCAGGCATCCCACTGCGCGTTGAAGGCGGCGATGTCTTCAATGTCCTTGAGATAGATGTTGGCCACCAAGATCTTGTCGACGCCGGAGCCGTTGGCTTCCAGCAGACGCTGCAGGCTTTCCAGCACTTCACGGGTCTGCTGGTGGATGCCGGCGGTCTCGGTGGCGGGCACTTCCACCACGTAGAGGGTGCCGTTGTGGATGACCACATCAGACCAGCGCTGGGTGGTCCCGATACGGGTAATGGTTGTCATGTTTGCTCCGGTACGGGGTTATTGACCCTTGCGGATCAGGTAGCGGTAAGGGGCCTGCTCAGTCTCGCTGGCGACCAGGGTATGGTCCATGAAGCGGCAGAAGCTGGGAATGTCGCGGGTGGTGGAGGGGTCGTCGGCGCTGACCAGCAGGGTCTCCCCATCCGCCATCAGCCGCACTTTCTTGCGAACCATCATCACGGGTTCGGGGCAACGAAGCCCGATTGCGTCCAGCTCGTGGGTCGCATTGCAGAATACAGTACTCATGAATAATCAACCTTCAGCCGCACCTTCTTGCGCGCCATCGTCATCACGGGTTCGGGGCAACGAAGCCCAATTGCGTCCAGCTCGTGGGTCGCATTACAGAATACAGTACTCATGAATAATCAACCTTCAGCCGCACCTTCTTGCGCGCCATCGTCACGGGCTCGGGGCAACGAAGCCCGATTGCGTCCAACTCGTGCGTTGCGCCGCAGAATAAAGCACTCATCAATAATCAACCTTCAACCAATTCGGCCAGCAATGATACTCACGGCGAAAAAATAATCAAACCATGGGGCGGTTATGCAGCATATGCTACCAAAATGTGAACCGGCTCTACCCAGGCTTCGCTCGATGAGTAATATAAAAATTGAACCATATTCAACAAGGAGGTGTGAATATGCAGGTCTCCTACGGCAGATTGCAAGCCTACGCAGGCATGGGGTTCTTGTCGTTCGCCATGATAGTGCTGGGCAGCCCGATCGGTAATACCGGTACCTGGTTCGGCTCCATGGTGATGATAGGGCTGGGGCTCTGGATCGAGCTCAGCGACTACTACGACGAGGATGAGGACGAGAACGATCCCTCCTGAGAGCCTGGCTCTCGGCACTCAAAGGCGGACGATGTCCGCCTTTGTCATTTCTGCTCCGCGCCGGAACGGGTCGAGCGCATGGCGCGCTCCAGCTGCAGCGCCGTCTGCTCGGGGTTGGCCCTGGCGTCGTTGAAGAAGCTGCTCAGCACATCCATGATCCCCTGGCGCATGTTGGTGGGTACCGCCATCCCCTCCGCCATGCTGGGCAGCAGGTTGTCCTGTTGCTCGGCGTGGAGGAAATCCTGATAGGAGCGGATGGCGCAGCGATCGAACTTGCTCATGTCCGGCTTGATGAGCGCCGGGATGGAGCCCTTCACCCGGTTGAACTCCTCCTGAAAGCGCGGCGTCATCAACAGCCTGGCCAGCTCGCCCTGGGCCTGCAACTGGGCGGGATCCCGCTGCTTGAACATGGCGATGGAGTCGAGGTTGTAGCTGAACAGCCCCTGGCTGCCCGGGCTTGGCAGGCACTCGATATCCTCGCCGGGGCGGTAGTTGCCGGCGCTCAGCTCCCCTTTCACCCAGTCCCCCATCACCTGCATGGCGGCGCCGCCGCTCTCCAGCAGGTTGGTGGCCTGGTGCCACTTCAGGCCGGCGTATTTCTCGGGTACATAAGCGCGCAATTGCTGGAAGCGGGTCAGCACCCGCACCATGTCGGGGCCGGTCAGGGTGGCGCTGTCCTGTTCGAGGAAGGCCTTGCGATAGAAGGTCTTGCCCCCTTCGCCGAGGGCCACCGTTTCGAACAGCACCGCGATCTGCCAGGGTTCATTGCCGATGGCGAGGGGGGTGATGCCCTGCTCCTTGAGCTTGTCCGCCACCGCCACGAACTGGGCCCAGTCGGTGGGGGGCTTGAGCCCCTGTCGCTCGAATACCTTGCGGTTGAGCCACAGCCAGTTGACCCGGTGGATGCCGGTGGGGACCGCCATCAGGGCGCCGTTCTGGCTGAGGGTATCGCGCACCATGGGGGGCAGCTGAGGGTACCAGCCGAGGTGCTCGGCCATGGGGGTGAGGTCGCGCAGAAAGCCCAGGCTGCCCCACTCGTGCAGCTCGAACCCCTTGAGGTGGGCTGCCTCCGGCGGGTTTGCCGCCAGGGCCCGGCTCTTGAGCACCGTCATGGCGCTCTTGCCGCCCCCCCCCTGTACCGCGAAGTCGTTCCACTGGTTGCCCTGTTCGGCCCACTCGGACTTGAGCACTTCCACGGCCCTGGCCTCGCCGCCGGAGGTCCACCAGTGCAATACCTCCACCTGGGAGGCACAAACGGGCAGGGAGAGCAGGGCGATGACAGAAAAAGACAACCACTTCATACATTACTGCCTTGGTAGGGAGAGGGTGGCCTGCAGGCCGCCCTGGGGGCGATTTTCCAGCACCAGGTCGCCGCCGTGGGCGTGGGCTATGTTGCGGGCGATGCCAAGGCCCAGCCCGGTGCCGGCGGCATCGGTGCTGAGGCGGTAGTAGGGCTCGAAGATGCGCTCGAACTGATCGTCCGGCAGACCGGGCCCCTCGTCCATGATGAAGAGGATCAACATCTCCTCGTCATCCATGATGATGATGCGCACCTTCTGGCCGTACTTGATGCCGTTGTCCACCAGGTTGCCGATGCAGCGCTTGAGGGCCAGCAGCTTGCCGCGATAGGGCCACTTGCAGTGCCCCTCGATGGTGAGCAGATCCTCGTGCAGGTTCATGGCCTCCGCCATCTGCTCCAGCAGGGCGTTGACGTCGATCTGCTCGAGGTTCTCGTGAATGTCCGTCTCTTTGACCGTCTGCAGCGCCCCTTTGACCATCAGCTCCAGCTCGTCCAGGTCCTTGTTGAACTTGGCGATCTGCACCTCGTCGTCCAGCAGTTCGACCCGCAGTCGCAGCCGGGTGATGGGGGTCTTGAGGTCGTGGGAGATGGAGCTGAAGAGGCGCTCCCGATCGTCGATGAAGCGGCGAATGCGCTGCTGCATGATGTTGAAGGCGCGGGTCGCCGCCACGATTTCGGAGGCACCCTCCTCCTTGAGGGACGGCTGGTCGATGTCCTTGCCGAGGTTGACCGCTGCCTTGGCGAGGCGACGCAGGGGACGGGTCTGCCAGCGCACCAGCATGAAGGTGAAGAAGCAGAGGAAGACCGTCATCAGGGCGATGAAACGCACCTGGTTGCTCGGCATCACGGTGTCATCCAGCGTCATGTAGGGGGCGGGCAGCAGGGCCGCCAGATAGAGCCACTCCCCCGGTTCTATCTCGATCTGAGTCACCAGCACCGGCGGATTGATGGGCTCCAGGGACAGGGTGTAGCGTGCCCAGGAGGAGGGGAGATCCGCCAGCAGGGTGTCGTTGTTGAAGACGTGCAGCTCCTCGGGGCGGGAGAAGTCCACCTTGATCGCCATGGCGTCGGAGAGTTTGCGGCTGAGCACCTCCTGCACCTCTTTGAGCACCAGCGTCTTGCGCTCGCTGTCGGGGATGGCGCTGATGTGGATCTCTTCCTCGTTCAGGGAGACGAAGAAGCGGCTGCCCCCCATGTTGCGCAGCTGATCCAGGGCGATGTGGCGGTATTGCAGGGGCAGGGACTTGAAGAAGTTGACGGTGGAAGCCGCCGACAGCGCCAGGTTGCGGGTGGTGCTGAGCATGCCCTCCAGCTCCCGCTTCTGGATCTGCTGCATCCAGATGCCGGTGAGGATGGTCTGGGAGAGC
Source organism: Aeromonas sp. ASNIH8 (assembly GCF_002919855.1). Taxonomy (NCBI): domain Bacteria; kingdom Pseudomonadati; phylum Pseudomonadota; class Gammaproteobacteria; order Aeromonadales; family Aeromonadaceae; genus Aeromonas; species Aeromonas sp. ASNIH8. The sequence continues at coordinate 18,614 of NZ_PQLN01000062.1, forward strand.
AGGATGGCGAGCAGCAACAGCAGCAGCATCCGCGACAGCAGGGAGCGGGGCACCAGGGCCCGCCAGAACTTCTGCCCCGTCATGGCAGCGTGTGTCTCTTGTCGATCAGCATGGGGTGCTTACCTCTGTGCCTTGCCGTTGCCCCGTCATGGGTCTCTCTTCTGCCCGTTCAAGGTCTCGCCGTAGCGTCTGTCTGCTACGGGATCTCGTGGACTTCGGCGATCAGCATGTAGCCGCTGCCGCGAATGGTTTTGATGATGCGCGGGCTCTTGCCGTTGTCACCCAGCTTCTGGCGCAGGCGGCTGATCTGCACATCGATGCCGCGTTCCATGGGCAGGCTCTCGCGACCGCGGGTGGCGTCCGAGATGGTATCCCGGTCCAGCACCACGCCGGGCTGCTGCAGGAACATGCCGAGCAGCAGGGCATCGCTGCCGGAGAGATCCAGCAGGCTGCCATCTTCGTGGGTCAGCTGGTGGCTCAGGGTGTCCAGGGTCCACTCGGCGAAGCGCAGCCGACGGCTCGGTTCCTTTTCTTTCTCCGGCTGGCGGAATTCGGCGCGGCGCAGCAGCGCCTTGATGCGGGCCTGCAGCTCGCGCGGGCTGAACGGCTTGGCGATGTAGTCGTCGGCGCCAAGTTCCAGACCGATCACCCGATCCGCTTCGTCGGAGGCGGCGGTCAGCATGATGATGGGTACCTGGGAGTCGCGGCGGATCTGCTGGCAGAGGGTAAAGCCGTCGTCGCCGGGCATCATGATGTCCAGAATGATGAGGTCCGGGCTGTGCTGGGCCAGTTGTTGGCGCATCTCGTTCCCTTCGGCCGCGGTCAGTACCTCGAAACCAGCCCGGGTCAGGTACTCGTTGAGCAGCTCGCGGATCTCCCGATCGTCGTCGACGATAAGCAGTTGTTTGCTCGTTGACATATGTATGTGCATCCACCCATTTTTTTGTGCAGATTGAACCTGTCGGGGGAGCAAAAAGCAAGCAAGCCCCCCCTCTAATGTGAAGTTATGGGCAATATAGCCTCAGGATTGGCCCCGATCGCGGGAAAAGAATAAAAAAGGCCGACCCAAACGGGCCGGCCAACACGCAGATTCCGACGGCAGGAGCGCACCCCGTGTGGCGCGTTCCACAGACTCGACAGCAGGGTCGGCAGGCCGACCCGGTATTCGTGATGGGGCCGCTGTGCCGGGAAGCAGGGCCGCCTTCTGTCTGTTGTTGCCGCCCCGAGGCGGCATCCCTGACCGGTGAGCAGTCAGGGGCGATTCACTTACACCCGTTCGAACACGGTGGCGATGCCCTGACCCAGGCCGATGCACATGGTGGCGACTCCCAGGGTGGCGTCCTTCTCTTCCATCAGGTTGATCAGGGTGGTGGAGATGCGGGCACCGGAGCAGCCGAGCGGGTGACCCAGGGCGATGGCGCCACCGTTGAGGTTCACCCTCTCATCCACCAGGTCTTGCAGACCCAGATCCTTCACGCAGGGGAGGGACTGGGCGGCAAACGCCTCGTTCAGCTCGAAGAGGTCGATGTCGCCGACGGTCAGCCCGGCCCGTTTGAGCGCCTTCTGGGTCGCCGGAACCGGGCCGTAACCCATGATGGCGGCGTCGCAGCCGGCGATGGCCATGGCACGAACCTTGGCGCGGGGCGTGAGGCCGAGGGCCTTGGCGCGATCCGAACTCATCACCAGCATGGCGGCGGCGCCATCGGACAGGGCCGAGGAGGTGCCGGCGGTGACGGTACCGTTGACCGGGTCGAACACCGGGCGCAGCTGGCTCAGCGTATCGACCGTGGTCTCCGGGCGGATCACCTCGTCGTAGTCGTAGAAGAAGCGGGCGCCGCTGGCGTCATGGCCTTCCAGCCCGACGATCTCCCTGGCGAAACGCCCTTCCACGGTGGCGGCGTGAGCGCGGCGGTGGGAGCGAGCGGCAAACTCGTCCTGCTGCTGACGGCTGATGCCGTGCAGCTTGCCGAGCATCTCGGCGGTCAACCCCATCATGCCGGAGGCTTTCGCCACCGACTTGGCCATGCCGGGGTGGAAGTCTACCCCGTGGCTCATCGGCACATGACCCATGTGCTCGACGCCACCGATGATGAAGATATCCCCATCACCTACCTGAATGGCGCGAGAGGCATCGTGCAGCGCCTGCATGCTGGAGCCGCACAGACGGTTGACGGTGACCGCCCCCACCTGTTTCGGGATGCCGGCCAGCAGGGCGGCGTTGCGGGCGATGTTGAAGCCCTGCTCCAGGGTCTGCTGCACGCAGCCCCAGTAGATGTCCTCGATCTCGTTCGGGTCGAGGTTGGGGTTGCGCAGCAGGATGGATTTCATCAGGTGCGCGGACAAGTCTTCTGCACGCACGTTGCGGAAGGCGCCGCCCTTGGACCGGCCCATGGGGGTCCGGATACAGTCGACAATGACTACGTCTTTCATGAATGGATCTCCTTTCCGCAATCAGTAGAAGGTTTTGCCCTGGGCAGCCATCTCGCGCAGCTTGTCGCTGACGCGGTAGAGCGGGCCCAGGTCGGCATACTGGTCGGCCATGGCCACGTAGCGATCCAGACCGATAGTGTCCAGATAGCGGAACACGCCGCCGCGGAAGGGAGGGAAGCCCAGACCGTAGACCAGCGCGATGTCGGCTTCGGCTGGCGTGGCGACTATGCCCTCTTCCAGACAGAGCACCACCTCGTTGATCATCGGGATCATCATGCGGGCGATGATGGCGTCCTTGTCAAAGTCCTGCTTCGGCTTGGCGATGGGGGCCAGCAGCTCGTAAGCAGCGGCGTCGGCCACCTTCTTCGGCTTGCCCTTCTTGTCCTGCTCGTAGGCGTAGAAGCCCTTGCCGTTCTTCTGACCGAAGCGGCTGGCGTCATACATCACGTCGATGGCGGTACGACCTTCCTTGCTCATGCGCGCCGGGAAGCCTTGCGCCATCACGTCACCGGCGTGGTGGCCGGTGTCGATGCCGACCACATCCAGCAGGTAGGCAGGGCCCATGGGCCAGCCGAACTCCTTCTCCATCACCTTGTCGACGGCGGCGAAGTCGGCGCCATCGGCGACCAGCTTGTTGAAGCCGAAGAAGTAAGGGAACAGCACGCGGTTCACGAAGAAGCCGGGGCAGTCGTTGACCACCACCGGGGACTTGCCCATGGCGGCGGCGTAGGCCACCACGCGGTTGATGGTTTCATCGGAAGTTTGCTCGCCGCGGATGATCTCCACCAGTGGCATGCGGTGCACCGGGTTGAAGAAGTGCATGCCGCAGAAGTTCTCGGGACGCTTCAGCCCCTTGGCCAGCAGGGAGATGGGGATGGTGGAGGTGTTGCTGGCGAGCACGGCGTCATCGCCGAGGATGGCTTCCACTTCGCCGAGCACGGCGGCCTTCACCTTGGGATTCTCGACCACGGCCTCGACCACCAGATCCACGCCCTTGACGCTGTCGTAGCTCAGGGTCGGGGTGATGGCGGAGAGCACCTGGCCCATCTTGATGCCGTCGATGCGGCCCTTCTCGAGCTGGCCGTTCAGCAGCTTGGTGGCTTCACCCATGCCGAGCGCCAGCGCCTTCTCGTTGATGTCCTTCATCACCGCCGGGATGCCCTTGCTGGCGGACTGGTAGGCGATGCCGCCCCCCATGATGCCGGCACCCAGTACGGCGGCGTGGCTGGTGGCCTTGCTCGCCTGCTTGGCGGCCTTCTTGGCCAGCGCCTTGATGTGCTGATCGTTCAGGAAGATGCCGACCAGGGCCTTGGCGACATCGGTTTTCGCGAGCTTGATAAAGCCCTGGGCCTCGACGGCCAGCGCCTCGTCGCGGCTCATGCCGGCGGCGGCTTCGACGGTTTTCACCGCCGTCATCGGGGCCGGGTAGTGCTTGCCTGCCACGGCGGCGACCATGCCGGCGGCGGTGCTGAAGCTCATCATGGCTTCCAGCTTGGAGAGGCGCAGCGGGGCCTTCTTGGCGGCGCGACGGCCCTGCCAGTCCAGCTTGCCCGCGATGGCGTCTTTTATCATCTGCAGAGCGGCGGCTTGCAGGGCTTGCGGGGCGACCACGGCATCGACGGCGCCCACCTTGAGGGCGTCATCGGCACGGACATCCTTGCCGGTGGTGATCCACTCCAGCGCATTGTCGGCGCCGATCACCCGTGGCAGGCGGACGGTGCCGCCAAAGCCCGGCATGATGCCGAGCTTGGTCTCGGGCAGGCCGATCTTGGCCGTGGTGTCGGCCAGCCGGAAATCGGTGGAGAGAATAGTCTCGCAGCCGCCGCCCAGAGCATGGCCCTTGATGGCGGAGAGGGTGGGCACCGGCAGATCTTCGATGGCGCTGAAGATGTCGTTGGCCTTCTTCAGCCAGCCGAGCAGGTCTTCTTGCGGCAGATCGAACAGTTCCAGGAATTCGGTGATGTCGGCGCCGACGATGAAAGCGTCTTTGCCGGAGGTGAGGATCAGACCCTTCAAATCGGCTTGTTGCTGTAATGCGGCGATCGCTTCGCTCAGGGAGAGCAGGGTAGCGCGATCCAGCTTGTTGACTGAACCCGGGGCATCGAACCTCAGCTCGGCAATGCCGCCTTCGAGGTAGCTGACCGTCAGGGTTTCGCCTTGGTAGATCATGAGAGTGTCTCCTTGTTCCCACTCTGTGGGGAATGGTGCTCCTTTATCCCCAGCAGGGGGCGAGGCTCACTATTGATCCAAAAGGAGACATTTTCAACACCTATTTAAAACATTTGTTTAACAGTTATCGAGTAAAAGCTCTTCATCACAAAACGGGCAAAAAAGAGGCGCCTTGCGGCGCCTCCGATGGAGATGAGCGTGGTATCAACTGGTCAGTTCCGGCCGATTGCGATACTGGTTCAAGACCTCGGGATCGGCGAGGGCGTGGGTGTTGTTGACGGGGCGGTTATGCACCACTTCCCGCACCGCCAGCTCCACTATCTTGCCGGACTTGGTGCGGGGGATGGCATCCACCTGCAGGATGCGGGCAGGCACATGACGGGCGGTGCAGTGCCGCTTGATCTGCTGGCAAATCCGCTCACGCAGTCCGTCGTCCAGCTTGCAACCCGCCTTGAGCTTGACGAACAGCACCACCCGCTCGTCCTGTTTCCATTGCTGGCCGATGACGATGCTCTCTTCCACCTCGTCGAGTTGTTCCACATAGCGGTAGATCTCGCTGGTGCCGATGCGCACGCCGCCCGGGTTGAGGGTCGTGTCGGAGCGGCCGTAGAACAGGATGCCGCCGGTCGGGGTCAGCTCGATCCAGTCCCCGTGGCACCAGATGTTGTCGAACCGCTCGAAGTAGGCGGCGTGGTACTTGTCGCCGTTCTCGTCACCCCAGAAGTAGATGGGCTGGGCCGGGAACGGCTTGGTGCAGACCAGTTCGCCCTTTTCACCCAGCACCGGCTGGCCCGCCTCGTTGAATACCTGCACCGCGAGACCAAGGCCGCGCCCCTGGCTCTCGCCGCGATAGACGGGGCTCAAGGGGTTGCCGATGACGAAGCAGGAGCAGATGTCGGTGCCGCCAGAGATGGAGCTGAGCTGCACATCCTGCTTTATCTGCTGGTAAACGTAGTCAAACCCCTCCGGCGACAGCACGGAGCCGGTGCTGCAGATCAGCCGCAAGTGCGGCAAGTCGTGGGTCTTGATGGGGGCATAACCCTGCTTGTGCAGCGCATCGAGATACTTGGCCGAGGTGCCGAACAGGGCGACCTCTTCGTCCCGTGCCAGATCCCACAGCACGTTGCCATCCGGGTAGAAGGGGGAACCATCGTAGAGCACCAGGGTGGCGCCGGAGGCGAGGGCGCTCACCAGCCAGTTCCACATCATCCAGCCACAGGTGGTGAAGTAGAAGATGCGCTCCCCCGGCTTGATGTCGCAGTGCAACTGGTGCTCTTTCAGGTGTTGCAGCAGGGTGCCGCCAATGCCGTGCACAATGCACTTGGGTTTGCCGGTGGTGCCGGAGGAGTAGAGGATATAGAGCGGGTCGTTGAAGGCCATGGTCTCGAAGGCGAGCTGTGCATCATGCTGGCTTGCCAGCAATTGTTGCCAGTCGTGACCAAGCTGCAGCGGGTTGCCGAGCAGGGGGATCATCACCGTCTGCTCTAGGCTGTCGAGCTGACCGACGACGCTGGCCACCTTGTCCTGAATGTCGATGGCCTTGCCGCCGTAGCGGTAGCCATCCACCGCGAACAGCACCCTGGGACGGGTCTGGCCGAAGCGCTCCACCACGCTGGCCTCGCCAAAATCGGGACTGGTGGAGGTCCAGATCGCGCCGAGGCTGGTGGTTGCCAGCATGGCCACCACGGTTTCCGGGATATTGGGCAGGTAGGCTGCGACCACATCACCCCGGCCTATGCCCTGGCTGCGAAGCCACTGGGCCAGGCGGGCGACCTGATCTGCCAGCTCATGCCAGCTCAGGGTCCGGCTTGGACCCCCTTCGATGCGGGAGATGATGGCCGGGCTCTCATCCTGACGGCGCAGCAGGTTCTCGGCGAAGTTGAGCTGGCTGTCGGGGAACCAGCGGGCGCGCTGCATATCCTGGCGGTTCTCCGCCACAATGTTGCCAAGCTCGCCCTTGACGCCGCAGTGCTGCCACACCAGGGGCCAGAAGCGGGTGGTCTTCTCCACCGACCATTGATACAGGTCGGCATAGCTGCGCAGTTGCAGGCCATGGAAGTGATTGACCTCGGCCATGAACTGGTGGAGGTTGGAGTGCTGCATCCTGTCCTGATCCGGTGTCCACAGACAAAGGTTTTGCATGAGTCGTTCCTGACGGCTGATATCTACTGTCTGTGGGCAGTGTATTGAATTGTTCTTTGTTTGTTAATTGCCTGTTTTATCTTCATAACAAAAAGCCTGTAACCTATGCGTTACCTCACGAAGCGAAAGCCGGGTGGCTCGAGCCTTGATTCGCTTGATGTTATGCTGAAGTCACATTCGCCCGGAGCAGGACGCCATGAGTAGTTACAGCCAACTTTTTGCCCAGCATCTCGACACCCTTCAGCAGCGTACCCGCGACATCCTGCAACAACAGGGTCTTGGCGGTCTCGCTATCCACTCCGGCCAGACTCATCGTATCTTCCTCGATGATCAGGATTATCCCTTCAAGGTGAATCCCCAGTTCAAGGCCTGGCTGCCGGTGCTGGACAACCCTCACTGCTGGTTGCTGGTGGATGGTGTGAGCAAGCCGGTGCTGCTGTTCTACCGGCCGGTGGACTTCTGGCACAAGGTGGCGGAGTTGCCCAACGCCTTCTGGGTCGACTTCTTCGACATTCGCTTCCTGACTCGCCCGGAGCAGGTTGCCGATCACCTGCCGGCCAACAAGCAGGAGTGGGCCTATCTGGGCGGCCATCTGGAAGTGGCCGAGCTGCTGGGACTGGGCCAGCCCAATCCGGAGGCGGTCCTCAACTACCTGCACTACCAACGTGCCTACAAGACGCCCTATGAGCTGGAATGTCTTCGCGATGCCAACCGCATCGGCGTGCGCGGCCACATCGCGGCCAAGGACTCCTTCATGGCGGGGGCGAGCGAGTTCGAGATCAACCTGGCCTACATGAAGGCGGTCGGACAGGGGGCCAATGAGGCGCCCTACGGCAACATTGTTGCCATCAACCGCAATGCGGCCATCCTGCACTACACCCATCTCTCCACCCAGCGGGTGCCGGATGCGGAGCGTTACTCCTTCCTCATCGATGCCGGAGTGGACGTGCACGGTTATGCCTCCGACATTACCCGAACCTGGGCCTGGCGCCGCGGTGAGTTCGCCGATCTGATTGCTGCGCTGGATGCACAGCAACAGGAGATCATCGACGAGATCAAGCCGGGCCGCCGCTACAGCGAGCTGCACCTGCAGATGCACCACAGGCTGGCGCGCCTGCTGCAAGCCACCGAACTAGTAGACATGTCGGTGGACGAGATGATCCACACCGGGGTGACCAATGTCTTCTTCCCCCACGGTCTCGGCCACTTCCTCGGCCTGCAGGTACACGATGTCGGCGGCTTCATGCAGGATGAGCGTGGCACCCACCTGGCGGCCCCCGAGCAGTTCCCTTATCTGCGCTGCACCCGGGTGATGGAAGTGGGTCAGGTCTTCACCATAGAACCGGGTCTCTACTTCATCGACAGCCTGCTGGAGCCGCTGCGCCAGGGTGAGCAGGGCAAGCGGGTCAACTGGAACAAGGTGGAGGCGCTGCGTCCCTATGGTGGCATTCGCATCGAGGACAACGTGGTGCTGCATGCCAACGGGGTGGAGAACCTGACCAGACAAGCAGGGCTCTGATGGCGACGGATTACCCCATACCGGCAGCCCCGCTGGAGGTGAGCGAAGAGATCAAGAAGAGCCGCTTCATTACCTACATCGCCCACACTCCGACCGTCGAGGCCGCCAAGGCCTGGATAGACGAGATCAAACAGCAACACCCGGGAGCCCGGCATCACTGCTGGGCTTTTGTCGCCGGCGCCCCGCAAGACAGCCAGGTTTATGGTTTCAGTGATGATGGCGAACCCTCGGGCACGGCGGGCAAACCCATGCTGGCCCAGTTGATGGGGGCCGGTCTGGGTGAAGTTGCCGCCGTGGTGGTGCGCTATTACGGTGGAGTGCTGCTGGGGACCGGTGGCCTGGTCAAGGCCTATGGCGGTGGTGTGGGGGCAGCACTCAAGCAACTTGAAACTTGTATCAAGCGTCAGCTGACCTCTTCCGTGATCCAGTGTGACTACACCGACATGGGGGCCGTGGAGTCCCTCATCTCTGCCCATCAAGGGCAGTTGCTGGTGGCCGATTATGGTGCCAGCGTCACCCTTCAGGTAGCGTGGGAGTCTGCGCTCTGGGCCCGTATCGCACAGGAATTGACCGACCGGACCCAGGGTCGGGTATCCCTTCGTCCCTTAGATGGCTAGAATCCATCGCTCTTTTAGTCTGAAGAGGGAGCCGGAATGCAGATTCTGAGCATCATTCGTATCGTCGGTCTGCTGGTTGCCCTGTTCAGCTCGACCATGCTGCTGCCCGCGATGGTCTCTTTTGGGTATCGTGATGGCGGTGGAACCGAGTTCGTCAACTCCTTCTTCATCGCCCTCCTGCTCGGCTTCCTGCTCTGGTTCCCCAACCGCCACCAGAAAAAGGAACTCAGGTCCAAGGAAGGCTTCCTCATCGTGGTGCTGTTCTGGGTGGTGCTGGGGAGCGTGGGTGCCGTCCCCTTCATCATGAGCGACACGCCTGACATGTCGGTCTCGGAGGCATTTTTCGAGTCGTTTTCCGGCCTAACTACCACGGGCGCAACGGTGCTGACCGGGCTGGACAATCTGCCCAAGGCGTTTCTCTTCTACCGCCAGCTGCTGCAATGGCTCGGTGGCATGGGGATCATCGTGCTGGCGGTGGCCGTGCTGCCGCTGCTCGGCATTGGGGGCATGCAGCTCTATCGCGCCGAGATCCCGGGGCCCGTCAAGGACAACAAGGTGACCCCGCGCATCGCCGAGACGGCCAAGGCGCTCTGGTTCATCTATCTGTTGCTGACCTCCCTCTGCGCTCTCGCGTACTGGATGGCGGGCATGACCCTGTTCGATGCCATCTGCCACTCCTTCTCCACCTTGTCGGTTGGGGGGTTCTCGACCCACGACGCCAGCATCGGTTTCTTCGACAGCCCGGCCATCAACCTGATCACAGTGGTGTTCCTGTTGCTGGCGAGCGTCAACTTCGCGCTTCACTTCATGGTATTTGCCCACAAGCCGGTGCGCGTGAGCAGCTATCTGCGGGACTCGGAGCTCAAAGTGTTTCTGAGCATCCAGTGCGTGCTGGTGTTGATCTGTTTCGTCTCTCTGCTGTTCCACGGCCATTACGCCACCTGGCAGGAGGCGCTCAACCACGGTCTGTTCCAGGCGGTGTCGCTGGGCACGACCACCGGCTACAGCACGACCAGCTATGCGGAGTGGCCCTCCTTTCTGCCCATGCTGTTGATGTTCTCCGCCTTCATCGGCTGCTGCGCCGGCAGTACCGGGGGGGGCATCAAGGTGATGCGCTTCATGATCCTGTTCCTGCAGGGGATGCGTGAACTCAAACGGCTGGTGCATCCGCGGGCCATCTACACCTTGAAGCTGGGACGCCGCGCCGTACCGGAGCGGATCGTGGAAGCGGTCTGGGGCTACTTTGCCACCTACATCATCCTGTTCTTCATCTTCATGCTGTTGCTGCTGATGACGGGGCTGAACGAAGTGACGGCCTTCTCCGCCGTGGCTGCGGCATTCACCAACGTGGGGCCGGGTCTGGGGGAGGTGTCGGCCAACTTCGGCAATATCTCGGCCACTGCACAGTGGATATTAATCGTGGCCATGTTGTTTGGTCGATTGGAAATCTTCACACTTCTGGTACTGTTTACTCCTGCATTCTGGCGTAGTTGAGGTTGGTATGGACAAGATTTTGGTGCTTTATTCTTCCCGGGACGGGCAAACACGGAAAATCGTGGATGTCATGCTGGAGGAAATATCAGGATGCGAAGTGGTGATGCACGACCTGCACACCCTGCCCATGTGCAACCTCAGCAAGTATGCCAAGGTGTTGATTGGCGCTTCCATTCGTTATGGTAACTTCCACCCCAGCCTGCTCAGCTTCATACACGCACATCATGAACAGTTGGAAGTAGCCAATGCGGCGTTCTTCTGTGTGAACCTGACGGCACGCAAGCCCGAGAAGCAGACGCCGCAGACAAACGCCTACATGAAGAAGTTTCTGCGCCTCTCTCCCTGGAAGCCCAAAACTCTGGGGGTGTTTGCCGGGGCATTGCAGTACTCCCGTTACAACTGGTGGCAGACCCGTATCATTCAGTTGATCATGAAGATTACCGGGGGCAGCACGGATACCAGCAAGGATCTGGAATTCACCGACTGGGACAAGGTGCGCGGCTTTGCCCGTGAGTTTTGGTCAAAAAAGTAACAGCGACGTCATTCAAAGCGGCCAGAGCCCTGCGTAAGCAGGGCTTTTTGTTTGATAAGTAGGCGTTCGAGCCACAAAACGGTAAAAAGGACTATTTTTCGCAAAATAGCCCTTGTCATCCCGGCGCGGCTCCCTATAATGCGCCCCTACCAGCACGGCGGACTACGCCAACCTGATGAGCCAGCTTTCTTGCGAAGTGGGCGCCGAAAGAAAAGCGAAAACAACCGCTTGACTTTTGAAGTGAGGAGCGTAAGATGCGCCTCCTCAACGCGATAAGCGTGACGCTCTTTAACAATTTGAATCAAGCAATCTGTGTGGGCACTCACAGCATCGAGCATCAAAAACAATTTTTGATTTTCAATGTCTGATGAAGTGACCAAAGCAACTTTTAGTTGCAGCAGTTAATTCAGCAATTCATTGAGCCGCCTTTATTGGCAACCAAACTTAAATTGAAGAGTTTGATCATGGCTCAGATTGAACGCTGGCGGCAGGCCTAACACATGCAAGTCGAGCGGCAGCGGGAAAGTAGCTTGCTACTTTTGCCGGCGAGCGGCGGACGGG
>NZ_PQLN01000063.1:0-29845 GCF_002919855.1 Aeromonas sp. ASNIH8
TTTTGCCTGGCGGCAATAGCGCAGTGGAACCACCTGACCCCATGCCGAACTCAGAAGTGAAACGCTGTAGCGCCGATGGTAGTGTGGCATTCGCCATGCGAGAGTAGGACACTGCCAGGCACCCAATACAAGAAACCCCGCTCACTCGAGCGGGGTTTTTTATTGCCTGAAATTCAGCACTCACTGGAAGGCAAGCGGGCACTATGGTGCTGTTCGTCGTTCACTTGTTGCCTGCCTGTACCGGAAAAAGTTGCGGCTGCTCTGGCCGCATTGAACCCACATGTTGGCTCTCTCCGTTTTCATCATTTTTAGCGTAATAACCCAGTCGGAGCCGTTCTGTCTAAACCCGCCGCCCGCGCTGCGATTGGGGTTGTATCTGAATCATAACTCGGTAGAGTAAGGGGCATTCCGGGTTTGCCCGTGCCATGGTTTCGGTTTTTTTTCTGGTATGGGACTCTCCGCCTGTTTTTATTCACCTTCACTCAGTGGTACCGATATGGAACAAGTAAACAAGTCAACCTTCAACGATGTGCTGGAATATGTGCGTATGTCCCGTCGTCAGAACAAGCTCAAGCGTGAAATCGCAGACAACGAGAAAAAGATCCGTGACAACCAGAAGCGGGTACTGTTGCTCGACAACCTGAGTGACTATATCAAGCCCGGCATGAGCATTGACGAGGTTCAGGCCATCATCGCCAACATGCGGACCGATTATGAAGAGCGCGTAGATGACCACATCATTAAAAATGCCGAGCTTTCCAAGGAGCGCAAGGAGCTGAGTACCAAGCTGAAGAGTATGAGCACCAGCAAATAATACCGCCCCGCTCTCGTCAACACCGGCCTCTGGCCGGTGTTTCATTTTCATGCCGCAGCTCGGATCTCTTGCCGCGTTGCAACAATCGGCTCCCATTTTCACAATCGCCCTGTTAACATCGCTGCAAAGCGGTCAATAGATTTCAAGCCCTTGACTTGAAACGACTAAGCTTGATTGAAAGACAATAAATTGCGCAACCATGGTGGGGCTGATATGGGCGCATCAAAACAGACGGATTCAAATAAAGTGGCATCTCAGGATTCATCCGTACCTAATGCGGACGGGCAACAGCAGCGTAAACGCCGACCCTGGTGGCGCTGGTTGTTCTGTTTTATCTTCTTGCTTTGCCTGGCTGCCGTGATCGCCCTGGTGGGTTATGAAATGAAGACCTCCCGACTGCAGTCACAGGAGATCTCCCGCTATGCGGCCACCCTGACCTATCAAATCGAACCCGGCCCCAGCAAGCAAATTGCCTTCCCCGACGACGGCCCGTTCGACAAGCGACTCGGTTATGTGCTGATGCCCATGATCCAGGAACGTCTCGTTCAGCGTGGCTACCAGGTGAGCGAACAGGTCCGTTTTTCCGATGCGCTCTACAACTACGCCAGCCACGGTTTCTTCGTGCCTTATACCGAGAAGGTCCAGGCAGGATTGACACTCTATGACTGCCGTGCCGAGCCTTTCTACCAGTACAAGTATCCGACTCATTACTATCCGGATTTCAATGCCATACCGCCCCTGGTCATCCAGTCTCTGCTGTTTATCGAGAACCGTGAACTCCTGAGCAACAAGGAACCGCTGGCCAACCCGGCCGTAGACTGGCCGCGCTTTGCCAAGGCGGCGCTGTCTCAGGTGGGCAAGGCGCTGGATATGCAGGATCAATCCGCAGGCGGCAGCACCCTGGCGACCCAGGTGGAAAAGTATCGTCATTCTCCCGATGGACTGACCGTTTCGCCGACCGAGAAGATCCGCCAGATGGTCTCGGCCAGCGTTCGTGCCTATCGGCTGGGGCCCGAGACCCTGGAGGCCCGCAAGCTGGTTGCCTGGGCCTACCTCAACTCGGTCCCGCTCTCTGCGGCGCCCGGTTATGGCGAGGTGCACGGTCTCGGTGATGGCCTCTGGGTCTGGTTTGGCGCCAATGTCGATGAGGTGAATCGACTGCTGGATCCCGCTCGCAACCAGGATTCTACCCTGGCCGAGCAGGGCCTTGCCTTGCGCCAGGTTGTCTCCCTGATGATCGCCCACCGCCGTCCTTCCTATTACCTGGCGCAGGGTAGAGAAGCACTGTCTACCCTGACAGACAGCTATCTGCGACTCTTCGTGCAGGAGGGAATGATCACGCCCCCCCTGATGGAGTCGGCTCTCAAGGCCAAGCTGGTCTTCCGCGATTTCCTGCAGGCACCTGCCATCACTCGAGTCAACAACAACAAGGGGCTGCAGGTGGCTCGCACTCGTCTCAGTCGTCAGCTCGGGGTGCAGCTTTATGACCTGGATCGCATGGATCTGACGGCCAACACCACCCTCAACATGCCGCTGCAGAACGAGGTGTCACGGTATCTGCAGCAACTGGCAGACCCTGCATTCGCAGCCCAGGTGGGCCTGTTTGGTGAGCGCCTGCTCTCGCCGGAGAAGACGGGTGATGTGAAGTACAGCTTTACCCTGTTCGAGAAGACGCCGGAAGGGGTCAAGGTGAGGGTGCAGACCGACAACACGGACCAGCCGTTCGACATCAATGAGGGCAGCAAGCTTGAACTGGGATCCACCGCCAAGTTGCGGGTGCTGACGACCTATCTCGAGATTGTCACCGAGTTGCATGACAGCTACGGCAACATGCCGGTGGAGAGCCTGCGAAAGATCGAAGTGTCCGATCAGGACAACATCAGCCGCTGGGCCATCGCCTATCTGATGAGTGCCAAGGACAGAAGCCTGCCGGTGATGCTGGAGGCCGCACTGGACCGCAAGTATTCCGCGAGTCCCTATGAAGGCTTCTTTACCGGCGGTGGCATGCACACCTTCAACAACTTCCGCAAGGAAGACAACGGTCGCATCCCGCCCATTCGCGATGCGCTGCGGGAATCCATCAACCTGCCCTTCGTGCGCTTGATGCGGGACATCGTCCGCTACAGCCTCTACAAGGAGGGAAATCGAGCCCAGTTGTTGAAAGATGACAGGGATCCGCGCCGTACCGAGTATCTCGCCAAGTTTGCCGACAAGGAGGGGCAGACCTATCTGCTGAGGTTCTGGCGCAAATATCGCGGCAAGAGTGCAGAAGAGCAGCTCGATACCTTCCTCGATGGTCTCAAACCCAGCGCGGTGCGTCTCGCCGCGGTGCATCGCTATCTGATGCCGGAAGCCTCCCAGGCCGACTTTGCCGCTTTCCTGGCCAAGCGCCTGCCGCGGGAGAAATTGACCGAGAAGCGCATAGAGCAGCTCTATACCAATTACGGCCCCGGCAAATATTCTCTGCCGGATCAAGGTTATATCGCACGGGTGCATCCACTTGAGCTGTGGTTGCTTGCCTATCTCAAGGAGTTTGACAAGGCCACCTTTACCGATGCGGTAACCGCCAGCCGTGACGAGCGTCAGGAGGTCTACAGCTGGCTGTTCAAGACCCGTCATCGCAGTGCCCGGGATAGCCGGATCCGCACCATGCTGGAGGTTGAGGCCTTCCTCGACATCCATCAGCGCTGGGCTCGCCTGGGCTACCCGTTCGATCACCTGGTTCCGTCCCTGGCGACCGCACTGGGCAGCTCGGGCGATCGTCCTGCTGCGTTGGCCGAGCTGATGGGGATCATCCAGAACGGCGGCATTCGTGCACCGACCCTGCGCATCGAGCACCTCTCCTTTGCCAAGGGGACCCCCTTCGCCACCGTCTTTGAGCCGGCGAACACCCAGGGGGAACGGGTGATGCCTGCCGAGGTGGCCAACGCCTTGCGCAATGCACTCTCCAAGGTGGTGGAAGGGGGGACGGCGCGGCGCATCGCCGGGGCCTTCGCCTTGCAGGATGGTACTGTCCTGGCCCTGGGGGGCAAGACGGGGACCGGGGACAACCGGATCGAGACGGTGGGTCGCTACGGCAATGTGACCAGTTCACTGGCTCGCAACCGGACTGCGACCTTCGTCTTCTACATCGGGGATGATCACTTCGGCACGCTGACGGCCTATGTACCCGGCAGCCAGTCCGACAAGTTCCGCTTCACGTCGGCGCTGCCTGTACAGGTGCTCAAGGGGATGGCCCCCCTGCTGGTACCCTATCTGCAACCCGCTACTCACACCCAGTGCATGGCGGGCAGCTGAGCGGACATCGCATGAAAAAACGGGGCCATTTCGGCCCCGTTTGATTGTGTACTGCACGCCGCCATGAGGTGGACGTGAGTCATCACTTACAACAGATCTTCAATTTCACCGCGCAGGTACTGGTACATCTCGCGATAGGCTACCGGCGGCTTGTTCAGCTCCCGCTCCTTGTTGGCGGTGCGGATCAACTGGCGCAGCTTCTGGCGATCCAGCTCGTGGAACTGGGACATCAGCTCGTTAAGGGCGCTGTCGCCTTCGGTGATCAGCCGCTCACGCCACTGTTCGAGGCGGTGCAGGCGGGCGTTCACGGTGGAGTGACGCATCTTGATGATGGAGAGGGCCTCTTCGATGGGGGCGACATCGCGGCTACGCATCAGACGGCCGATGAACTGGAGATGGCGGCGGAAGGACTCATCCTTCTTCGGCTTGAGCTTGCGGCCCAGCTCGACCGCTTCGGCAAGCTCTTCATCCAGGGGGATCTTCTCCAGCTCGCTGTGACTCAGGGAGACGATCTCTTCCCCCATCTTCTGCAATGCCTCGGCATCACGCTTGAGTTGGCTCTTGCTGGGGCCCCAGTCTTCCCACTCGTTGTCGTCTTGATATTGACTCATCGGTCTCTGTATTCCTGTCATTCACGTTTGGCGGATATGTTACCAGCTTCTCCCGCTGGGCGCAGGGGTCTGATATGCTTAGCCCCTTTCCTTCCCTTCATACAGATGTGAGTTATGGACCAGCAAGATCAAATCCGCCAGGATCAATCCCATCTCGAGGCCGTGGTCGCCGAGGCCCTTGAGATAGCGAAAGGGCTGGGCGCCGGGCTTGCCGAAGTCTCCATCAGCAAACAGACCGGCCTCTCGGTGAACACCCGGGGCTGCGAGCTGGAAAGCATCGAATTCAACAAGGATGGCGCACTCGGCATCGCCGTCTATCGCGACGGTTGCAAGGGTTCCTCCTCCACCACGGATCTGACCAAGCCGGCCATTCGCGCCGCCGTGGAAGCGGCCATGGAGATCGCCCGCCACACCTCTCCCGATGACTGCGCCGGTCTTGCGGATGCGGATCTGCTGGCCTGGGATGCCCCGGACCTGCAACTGTGCCACCAAATCGAGCTGGATCCCCAGCGTGGCATCGCGCTGGCCATCGAGTGCGAGCGGCTGGCCCTGGGGCGGGATGCCCGCATCAAGCACTCTGACGGAGCCAGTTTCTCCAGCCACCTGGGCGTCAAGGTTTATGGCAACAGCCACGGCTTCGTCAAAGGCTATGCTGCATCGCGCAACTCCCTGAGCTGCGTACTGATCGGCGAGCAGGATGGCGACATGCAGCGCGACTACGGCTACTCCTCCAGCCGCTCCCTGGACGGGCTGTGGAGCCCCCAGCGCATCGCTGACGAGGCGGTGGAGCGCACTGTTTCCCGCCTGGGGGCTCGCAAGATCAGCACCCGCCATGCCCCTGTGCTGTTCCACCCCGATACCGCTGCCGGTCTGTGGGGCCATCTGGTGATGGCCATCAGCGGGGGCAACCTCTATCGCAAGTCGAGCTTCCTGCTGGACAAACTGGGCAAGCAGATCCTGCCCGAGTGGCTCACCATCCAGGAGTTCCCCCACTTGCCGGGAGGACTTGCCAGCACCCCGTTCGACGGGGAAGGGGTTCGCACCCGCGACATGGACATCATCCGCAACGGCGAGCTGATGAGCTGGCTGCTCACCTCCTACTCCGCCCGCAAACTGGGCCTGACCACCACGGGCCATGCCGGGGGTATCCATAACTGGCAGGTTTCCAATACCGGCCAGGACTTCCAGGGCATGCTCAAGGAGATGGGTACCGGCCTGCTGGTGACCGAGCTGATGGGGCAGGGGGTCAACATCGTCAATGGTGATTACTCCCGCGGCGCAGCCGGTTTCTGGGTTGAAAATGGCGAGATCCTCTATCCTGTGGAGGAGATCACCATTGCAGGCAATCTAGCCGACATGTTCAGCCATATCGTGGCGGTGGGCAGTGATGAGGATGAGCGTTCCAGCCTCAAGACCGGCTCCGTACTGGTCGAGCAGATGAAACTGGCGGGGCACTGATCCCCCTCCGTCCGATCTGGAATATGGTGTCTAGTCCTGAGATAGGTCTACACATTTTCAGCTAGCTTTTAGCACTCAGAACCCCCGATGCGTCACATCAGGGGTTCTGTATTTCAATGCCTGATGCGGTTGCTCCAGGTTATAAGTATCCACTGCCTTTCGCACTTTTCCCCGCCTGCGCCAGCCTCTGCAGGCTTTGCAGCAGTGACTCTCTTTTCAAGATCTCAGTGCATTTTGGTGACAGTTATGAGTATCTGTCATCAAGCATTTGACCCCGTGTTGTTCATGCAATGACTGATACAACCCCGAACAATACTGCACCTGGTGGTCCGAATGATGAATAAGCTCTCCGTGGTCACGTTGTTGCTTCAGTGTTTTCTCGATCACCATCGACTCGGCATTCATCTCTTAGTTGCCACTATTTTGCGTGAGCAGGTGTCCGTCACCTAGCTCAGGTAGAGCGGCCCTGAGTGTCATAACGCGTCTGCGTCTGTTTATAGGTGAGCTTGCCTTCTTCAATCTGCTCGACCAGGGCCAGTTTAAAAATCAGAGTAATTGTGTTGTGTTCGTTTACGCCCTGTCCCATCGAGATCTCCATCTATTCGGAGGAGAAGATGCAAACCATATTCAGGCAGATGCGCCGATCAGACGTCGGCCAGCTGCAATGCCTGGCGGTAGTACTCGTTGGCCTTGTTGGTCAGGCGGCGCTTGTCCATCACCTGGCCGAGGGCGTGGTAGAGGGCGGCATCCGGCGCCTTCGCCACTTCCTGCTCCAGCAGGCGCTGGGCTTCGTCCAGCTGACCGGCCAGCAGGCAGACCCGGGCCAGCGCCGCTTCGGCGCCAGGCTGATCCTGGATCTTTCTGAGCAGGGTCAGCATGGGCTGGTAGTCGTCCAGTTTGAGCTTGGGCAGGCGGGCGAACAGCTCGGGGGAGGGATCCTTGCGCAGGGCCTCCAGCCAGAGGTCGGCGGCTTCGGCATCGGCCCCCAATCGGCGCAGGCGATCCCCGTAACTGGCCAGCAGCACGGGATCCTGGCGCTGTTTGCGGGGCAGACCCTGCCAGACCGTGCGCAGGGTGTCGAGGGAGCCGCTGGCGGCCTCCAGACGACCGCACCACGCCTGGTGCAGCAGGGTCTCTTCCTGCTGAGCGGTCAGCTTGCCCACCTTGCGCAGGGCAGGGGCGAGATCGATGAGGGCCGCCCAGTCTTCACGGGCCAGGTACACCTGACGCAGCTGATCCAGCACCATGGGGTGGCGCGGGTTGAGGGCATAGATGGACTCGAGGCGACCGAGGGCGCTGTCGTACTGGCCCTGCTCAATCTGCAACTGGGTCTGGATCAGGGTCAGTGCCAGCTCTGCCTTGGGGTTCTCTTCCTGGGCTTTCTGCAGGTAGTGATCCCGGCGCACGTCATCGCCCCGGGCCTGGGCCACCCGGGCGGCGCTCAGGTAGTTGAGCAGCGGGGTGTCGCTGTTGTCTGCGCCCTTGATGAGAAGCTTCTCGGCCTGGTTGTAGTGCCCCTCTGCCATGGCCAGGGTGGCATTGACGGTTTGCAGGTTGGCCTTGCGGCGGCGGCGGGAACCGAACCAGCCCTGGGTCTTGCGGCGCAGGCCGAACAGGCGGGCCAGCACCCATTCCACGATGAGCAGGGCGCCGTAGAACAGCACCGCCAGGATCACCGCGCTGGTGACCGAGGATTCCACCGTGTAGTTGCCCAGCGAGATGAGCACATAGCCCTTGTTGCCGGAGGCTTCGGGACCGAAGATGAGGCCCGCCACCATCACGGCGACTATGACGATCAGACGAATCATGGTCTCCTCCTCAGTTGCCGGCCAGGATGCGTTGCAGGCGTTCGGTCAGCACCTGTTCCAGCATGGTCTGGGTCTTGAACTGATCCGGGTAGTCAAACTGGATCTGCTCGCCTTTGAGCTTGTCGAGCTCGGACTGCATGTACTGGGTGGCGCTGTTGTCGGCATCGAAATACTGGGTCAGCCAGCGCTGGGCTTTCTCCAGGCTGTCGACATAGAGGGACTGCTGTTCACGATAGACGGCGAGCTGGGCCTGCAGCAGCTTGGTCTTGAGGTTTTCCCGCAGGAAGATCTCCTGCTGCGGGGAGAGCAGGGCTTCCACGGCGCCATCGCGGCGACGGATGGTGATGAAGTTTTCGGTGAACTTGACCCAGTTCTTCTTCAGATTGCTCTGCCACTCGTCCGGGTTGGTGCTGACGGTCTGGTCGGGCTCGCTCTTGGCTTCCGGCATGCTGACAGTGGAGAGGGGCAGCAGCTCGATCTGGTCCGAGAGGGCGGCCAGCTTCAGGGTCAACCCTTCGCGATCGACCCGCGGCATCCCCTTGAGCTTGGCGATGTCTTCCGCCAGCGCCTTGCGAATGGGCATCAGGCTGGGGTCGTTGAGCGCCTTGATGCGCTCGTCGGCGTTGCCGAGCAATGTGATGGCGGAGACGATGTCGTGTTCGAGCCACAGCTTGCGGCCCGCCATGCGCACCAGGTATTCGGATTCGGCCAGCATCCAGTCATTGGGGCGCTTGTCGTCCAGATCCAGCACCTTGGTCTGCAAGGCGTCCAGCGCCTCCTGCAACTGCTGCTGGCTCTTGCCGAGGGCACCGATCTGTTCGGCATCCTTGCTGCTCTGATCAATTCTGGTCATGGCGTCGGCCAGTTGCTGCTTGAGGGCTACCAGTTCGGCCTGCTGGGCAACGGCGTTCTGGTGTCCGTGCACATAGAGACCACCGGCCAGCCCCAGGGCCAGCAGGATGGCGATGCCGCCAAGCACGGTGCCAGAGCTGCCCTTCTTGCTCCCTGTCGTTCCGGGCGCGGGCTTGTTGTTGTCGGCCACGGTGGCCGCGGCACTCGGCTGGACTTCTTGCTGTTCAGTCATTCCATCTTCCTCAGTTCCAGGGCGGCCACCAGAGCCTGGTTGGATGCACCTTGGGCAATCACGATACGGGTAAAACCAGCCCCTTCTGCCATCTCGGCCACCCGGGGACTGGGCACCACCAGCAGGCGGTCATAAAGCCAGGGGTGCTGCGGGCCGGGCACCAGGGCCAGCAACCGCTGCAACAGTTCGCCACTGGTAATGAGCAGGCTGTCGAGCCCGGCTGCCTGCCAGTGGCGGGTTAATGCGTCCCCGTCAAGATCGGGGTAGTGGCGCTCATAGGTGGCACAATAGTGCACCAGTGCGCCCCGTGAGGCCAGCGTCCGGGCGATGAGATCCCGCCCGTCGTTGCCGCGCAGGATCAGCACCCGGCGGCCACTCACCCCTTGCAGCGCCGGCAGGGCCAGCAGCCCCTCGCTGCGGGGATCGGCCGGGCACAGGGCCTGGATGCCCGCCTCGGCAAAGGCATCCGCACTCGCCTGGCCGACGGCAAAGTAATCAATATGTGGCCAGGTCTGACCAGTTTGCAACAGAAAATGATGTGCAAAATGAACGGCATGCATGCTGACTGCGATAACGAGGTCCGCCTCTTGCAGCATGTCACCCAGGTGAGGGAGGTCGCATCCCGGCCGGGTTTCCAGCAACGGACAGCAGAGCGGTGCGTGACCCAGCTGGCGCAGCATCTGCACCAGCGGGTTGGCCTGGGCGGCCGGGCGCACCACCAGGGGGACCATCAGGGGGCGCTCCGGGCAGATGACCGCGAACCTGGCTGTGCTGCACTCATGCCCGGTAGACCTCGGCCAGGATGACGTCGGCACCGGCGGCCAGCAGGCGCTGGGCCAGGGTGTGGCCCAGTGCCTCGCCCTCTGCCAGGGGGCCGCGGATCTCGTCGCGGATGACGCGGCTGCCATCCGGGCTGCCCACCAGGCCGCGCAGCCATACCTCTTCTCCCTGTACCAGGGCATAGGCCCCGATAGGCACCTGACAGCCCCCTTGCAGGGCGCGGTTCATGGCGCGCTCGGTCAGCACCCGGATGCGGGTCTCGGGGTGTTCGAGCGGCGCCAGCAGGGCGTGCAGCTCGTGATCGTCGAGGCGGCATTCGATGCCGACCGCCCCCTGGCCGTTGGCGGGCAGGCTCTGCTCGGGCTCGATGAAGGCGGCGATGCGATGGGCCATCTCCAGTCGTTTCAGGCCGGCGGCGGCCAGGATGATGGCGTCATATTCACCGGCATCCAGCTTGGCGAGGCGGGTGTTGACGTTGCCCCGCAGGTCGCGGATCACGAGATCAGGGCGGGCAGCGCGCAGCTGGCACTGACGGCGCAGGCTGGAGGTGCCGACCACGGCCCCTTGAGGCAGCTCGCCTATCTGGTTGAAATGGTTGGAAACAAAGGCATCACGCGGGTCTTCGCGTTCACAGATGGTGTGCAGGCCGAGTCCGTCGGGGAACTCCACAGGTACGTCTTTCATGGAGTGAACAGCGATGTCGGCACGCCCTTCCAGCATGGCAGTCTCCAGCTCCTTGACGAACAACCCCTTACCGCCGACCTTGGCGAGGGGGGTGTCGAGGATCTTGTCACCCTGGGTGCTCATGGGCACCAGTTCGACCTGCAGATCCGGATGGAGTGCCTCCAGCCGATCTTTCACAAAATTGGCCTGCCACAGGGCCAGTGGGCTCTTTCGAGTGGCAATTTTCAGGGTTCGGGCTGCCATATCAATCAGTTGTTTCATCTTTTGAGAGGAAAACGATCTTACCACCCTTTGCAGGGGCTTTCATGGCGCAGCCCGCAAAAGCGGGGCCAAGCTCAAAAACGGGGGCTGAAAATTATTTTCATTCAGCCAATAATTGATTTTAAGTTATTGAAAGTAAGAAATTTTATTGCTTTCCGCTGATACCGTTACGAACGGGGTCAGAAATAATCCGGTGATTGTGTGCGGGCTTGTTTACCACTGCTGTTTGCATTGTTAACATGATCACACTTTTTTGACGTCTCCCCGTTTTGGTGCGTCATTTCTCTTCCCCATAGGTAGGGCATTGCTGGTTAAACTCGACACGCTGGTGGCGCGCTACGACGAACTCAATCGTCTCAAGACGCAACGAGCGCTGGATCTCATGAGTCGCTACGGGCAGCAGGTTTTCCACTTGCTGCCTGTCATGCTGCACTTCAATCACCCCCTGTTGCCCGGTTATGTGGCAGGGGATGTGCCTCATGGTATCTGGAGTTTTGTCGCCAACGAGGCCCAGCAGGCCTTCATCCAGGATCTCTGCCAGAACGCCAACTGCCAGGGCGGTCTCAGTACCCACGACAAGTCCATCCAGGGCCTCTACTCCATGGGGAGCACCTCCTCCATCGGTCAGTGCTGCCACTCGGATCTCGACATCTGGGTCTGCCACGTGGCCGGTCTGTCGAGCGAGCGCCTCGCCCTGCTGGAACAGAAGTGCCAGCACCTCTCCATGTGGGCCGAGCAGCGGGGGGTCGATCTCAACTTCTTCCTGATCCCCGAAGACAAGTTCCGTCAGCGCAACGATGCCCAGATGCAGGGGGAGAGCTGCGGCAGCGCCCAGCACCTGCTGCTGCTCGACGAGTTCTACCGCAGCGCCATGCACATCGCCGGCAAGCGGCTGCTCTGGTATCTGGTGCCTGCCGAATATGACGATCACTACGACGACTACGTCAACGGCCTGTTTGCCCACGGCAAGTTGAGCCAGGATGACTGGCTCGATCTGGGGGGGTTTGATCGCATTCCTGCCGAGGAGTATTTCGGCTCCGCCCTGTGGCAGCTCTACAAGGGAATCGACTCCCCCTACAAGGCGGTGCTCAAGTCGGTGCTGATGGAGGCCTACTCCCACGAGTATCCCAACACCCGGCTGCTGTCGGTGACCAGTCGCGACTGGTTCCAGCACAACGAGGGGATGCACTACCGCCTCGACAACTACTGCCTGATGCTGGACAAGGTGACCAACTACCTCAAGTCCATCGGCGACATGCAGCGCCTCGATCTGGTGCGTCGCTGCTTCTATCTGAAGGTGTGCGACGGGCTGAGCCATCCCAAGGAAGATCACTCCCCGGACTGGCGCCGGGAGCAGATGGCCCAGCTGGTAGCCTACTGGGGCTGGAGTCCGGAGCGCCTTTACCACCTTGATCACCGCCAGGAGTGGAAGGTGGAGGATGTCAAGGTGGCCTACGCCGAGTTGCTGGAAGCCCTGATGCAGAGCTACCGCAACCTCATCCAGTTCGCCCGGCGCAACAACATCAGCGAGTCCATCAACCCGGAAGACATCGGCATCCTGTCGCGCAAACTCTATGCCGCATTCGAGAGCCTGCCGGGCAAGGTGCAGCGCATCAACCTCAAGATTGCGCCGGATCTCGGCGAGCCGGATCTCAGCCTGGTACAGGTACCCCACGGCCGCCTGAATCGCGCCGGCTGGTATCTCTACAAGCATTCCCTCGAACCCGCCGACATCATTGGCCGGGCGCCGCTCGAATATAACGGTTACATCAGCAAGCTGGTGGCCTGGGCCTATTTCAACGGCCTGCTGACGCCCCAGTCCCGGGTGCACCTGTTCAACCAGGGCTCGGATCTGCACATCGACAACCTGCATCAGTTCTGTCGCGATCTCTCCGGCACCTTCCCGGTCAAGTATCCCCGCGCGACCAACCTGGCCCTGAGCCGGCCGTGCGAGATCCGCCAGCTCTCCATCTTCCTGAACCTGGAGACGGACCCGTCCAGCCACTGGGTGGGGCAGGTGATCGAGTTCGATGCCAACGCCGCCGATGTCTTCTCGTTCGGTCGCAACCAGGAGTGTCTGGTGGGATCCGTGGATCTCGTCTATCGCAACTCCTGGAGCGAGATCCGCACCCTGCACTTCGAGGGAGAGGAAGCCGTGGTGGACGCCCTCACCACCATCCTCGGCAAGATGCACCAGGACGCCGCGGCCCCCGAGATGATCGAGGTGTTCTGCTACAGCCAGCACTTCCGCTCCCTGGTGCGCACCCGCTTCCAGCAGCTTGTGGCTGAATGCATCGAGTTGCGCCTGGCCCGGGACAAGCAGCAGCTGGTCAAGACGCTGGCGCTCGGTAAGGAGAAGTACGGCATCTTCTTCGAGCGGCGCGGGGTGTCGGTCAAGAAGCTGGAAAACGCCATCGACTTCTACCGCCACATCTCCCACAACAAGCTGGATCACCTGCCGCTGCGCCTCGACAAGACTCACAGCCAGCACCTGCCCGGCATCGTCGACGCCTACGCCAGCGAAGGGCTGGTGCAGTTCTTCTTCGATACCCGGGATGCAGGCACCAACATCTATATCCTGGACGAGGCAAACCGGGTGGAGATCTACCAGCACTTCGCCGGCAACAAGGACGAACTGGTACAGGGGGTGAATCGGTTCTACACCTCGGGTCACGAGCGATTCAGCAATGCGGGTCAGTTCAGCAACTTCAACCTGCCCCAGTACTACGAAATCGTGCAGGTGGGTGACAAACTCGATGTGATCCCCTACCGCAGCCAGAGCCCGCAGCGGGACACCCCAGGAGCGGCGCGGGAAGTAGGATGATGTGCTGATAACCGCACCGGCAAGATGGCAAACGGCCTGCATGATGCAGGCCGTTGTCCTATCCGTGGTACGGGAATCTGGTGTGGAGGGGGCAGCGGCCAGTGGGGGATGCCGTCGAGCATCGCCGTCAGGGATGAAAGCAAACGGCCTGCTGATGCAGGCCGTTGTCTTACCCGTTATCCGACAATCAGGCGCCGAGGCGGGCCAGCAACCAGCTGCGAATGTCGCCCAGCTGGGGGCGGCAGATCTCGTGGCGCATGGGGTATTCGTGCCACTCGGGGCTGAGTCCCGCCGCTTCCAGCCGGTTCTTGGCGTCCCAGCCCATGGAGAGGTTCACCACGTCGTCATAGATGCCGTGCATGTAGCAGATGGGCAGGGCGCGGGCCGCCTCGCTCATCTCGCCGGGCAGGGCATCGGGTACCGCCAGGTAGGTGGACATGCAGAGCAGGCCTGCCAGTGGCACCGGATGGCGCAGGGCGGTGAAGGAGGCGATGACGCCCCCCTGGGAGAAGCCGGCCAGCACGATGCGCTCGGGGGCGAAACCCTCGGCCACCAACTGTTCAATCAGCGCGGCGATACGGGCCGCTGACTCCCTGACATGGGACTCCACGGCGCGATCCGCCGGATCCTCGAAGCTCTTGATGTCGTACCAGCCGCGCATCCGGTAGCCCATGTTGATGGTGATGGGGCGCTCGGGCGCATCCGGCAGCAGATGGCGGACGGGCAGGTCGGCGGGCAGGTCCAGCGCCTCCACCAGGGGGGCGAGGCCGGCGCCGGAGTCCCCCAGCCCGTGCAGCCAGATCACCGCATGGCGGGCACCTTCGGGATGCAGATCCGTCATGAGAAGACCACGGGCTCGCCGGCCTGGGTGGTGCAGGCCCGGGTCAGCAGGGCCTTGAGCTCGTCGCCGAAGCGGTTGTCGATCCAGCTGTCACCGCGCAGCTCGAAGTGGAAGCCGTTCTCCCGGGTAGCGACCCAGATCTGGTGCAGGGGCTCCTGCTTGTTGATGATGACCTTGGTCTTGTTCTCGAAGCTCAAGGTCAGCACCCCGCCTGCGCGTTCGCAGTCGATATCCGGATACCCCTCGTCGATGGTGTCTTCCACATACTGGAAAAAGGCGTCGGTCAGGGCGTGATACTCGTGATCCTTCATCGGTTTATCCTGTTGCTTTTAACAATGTGAGTGCGATTATAGAGGGCCAAAAATTTTTTCGCAGCGAACCATTATGATTACCCAGTTCACCAAGTGCCTGTTTGCCGCGTCGCTGTCGCTCGGGTTGGCCGCCTGTGGCCTGACGGGGCCGCTCTACATGCCACCGGCCGAACAGCCCGCACCTGCAGAGCAGACACAGCCCAAGACAGAGAGTACACCGCAAGCCGCCTCGCCTGCGACCGCTACACCGGCCTCAGAGGCCGCGCCGCAATAATCTAGGAAGGAACCGCCCCCTTGGATCACTTTAACTACGACGCAGACGGTCAGCTTCAGGCCGAACAGCTTCCCCTGCAACAGCTTGCCGACCAGTACGGCACTCCGCTCTATGTCTACTCCCGCGCCACCCTGGAACGCCACTGGCATGCCTTCGACCAGGCGGCGGGCGACATTCCCCACCTGATCTGCTACGCGGTCAAGGCCAACTCCAACCTGGCCCTGCTCAATCTGCTGGCACGCCTTGGTTCGGGCTTTGACATCGTCTCCGGCGGCGAGCTGTCCCGGGTGCTGGCGGCGGGCGGTGATCCGGCCAAGGTGGTCTTCTCCGGCGTCGCCAAGAGTGAAGCCGAGATGCGCCTTGCGCTGGAAAAAGAGATCCTCTGCTTCAACCTGGAGTCCGAAGCCGAGCTGGAGCGCCTGAACCGGGTCGCAGGCAGCATGGGCAAGAAGGCGCGGGTCTCGGTGCGGGTCAACCCGGACATCGACGCAGGCACGCACCCCTATATCTCCACCGGCCTCAAGCAGAACAAGTTCGGCATCCCCATCGAACAGGCGCCCGCCATCTACCGCAAGGCAGCGGCCATGGCCCATATCGAGATCAAGGGGGTGGATTGCCACATCGGCTCGCAACTCACTGAATTGAATCCCTTTATGGAGGCGGCTGACAAGCTGCTCAAGCTCATCGACGAGCTGGCGGCGGAAGGCATCCACATCCATCACCTGGACGTGGGCGGCGGCCTGGGGGTCAACTACGGCGCCGAGCAGCCGCCGCACCCCACCGAGTATGCCGAGGCGCTCAAGCAGAAGCTGGCGGGCCGGGATCTGACCCTCTTGTTCGAACCGGGCCGCGCCATCGTCGCCAACGCCGGTGTGCTGCTGACCCGGGTCGAGTTCCTCAAACCCGGCGAGACCCGCAACTTCGCCCTGATCGACGCCGGCATGAACGATCTGCTGCGCCCCTCCCTTTACGGCGCCTGGATGAACATCATCGAGGTGGACAGCCGCGCGACCCACGAGAAGGCACTCTATGACGTGGTGGGCCCGGTGTGCGAGACCGGTGACTTCCTCGGCAAGGAGCGTACCCTGGCGATTGCCGAGGGCTCCCTGCTGGCGGTGCGTTCCGCTGGCGCCTACGGCTTTACCATGTCCTCCAACTACAACACCCGACCCCGTGCGGCCGAGGTGCTGGTGGACGGTGACCAGGCGCACCTCATCCGTGAGCGGGAGCAGTTGGCGGATCTCTGGCGTGGCGAGCACCTGCTGCCGTGATGGATGGATTTTCAGCGTTCCTCCATGTGAGAGCGTGATTAACGGTGAGACAGGAACGCGCGATGTTGATTGAGTTTTCCAAAATGCACGGCCTCGGTAACGACTTCATGGTGGTGGATGGCGTCACCCAGAAGGTGTTCTTCAGCAACGACATCATCAAGAAGCTGGCGGATCGTCACTTCGGTATCGGCTTCGACCAGCTGTTGCTGGTGGAGCCGCCCTATGACCCCGAGCTCGACTTCCACTACCGCATCTTCAATGCCGACGGCAGCGAGGTGGAACAGTGCGGCAACGGGGCCCGTTGCTTCGCCCGTTTCGTGCGTCTCAAGGGGCTGGTCAACCGGGATCGCATCGCGGTCAGCACCGCCCGGGGCCGCATCACCCTGCAGCTGGAAGGGGAGAACCAGGTCACGGTCAACATGGGGGTGCCCCAGTTCGAGCCGGGCAAGATCCCGTTCCGTGCCCAGAAGGCGGAGAAGACGTATCTGCTGCGGGCCCAGGATCACACCGTGATGTGCGGTGCCGTCTCCATGGGCAACCCTCACTGCGTCATC
Source organism: Aeromonas sp. ASNIH8 (assembly GCF_002919855.1). Classification (NCBI taxonomy): domain Bacteria; kingdom Pseudomonadati; phylum Pseudomonadota; class Gammaproteobacteria; order Aeromonadales; family Aeromonadaceae; genus Aeromonas; species Aeromonas sp. ASNIH8. Next base: position 16,873 of record NZ_PQLN01000063.1, read on the forward strand.
GAGGTGCCCTCGGTGGCCGATGCGCCGGTGGAGACCCTGGGACCCATCATGGAGCGCCACGAGCGCTTCCCCGAGCGGGTCAACGTCGGCTTCATGGAGATGGTCAACGCCAGCGAGATCAAGCTGCGGGTCTTCGAGCGCGGGGTGGGCGAGACCCTGGCCTGCGGGACCGGGGCCTGTGCGGCCGTGGTGATAGGCATCAGCCAGGGCAAGCTCAAGGAGCGGGTCACCGTCACCCTGCCGGGTGGCAAGCTGACCATCGCCTGGAAGGGACCGGGTCAGCCCGTCTACATGACGGGGCCGGCCGAGCACGTCTTTGACGGCCAGATAGAGTTGTAGACAAGGAGCGGGTGATCCCGCTCCATCAACGGATCATATCGGGGCCCTTGGCCCCTTTTTCGGATGGATCAACCAAGTTATGAGCGAACTCAAACGGCAGGAATCACTGGTGGATGAAGCCACAGTGCTGGAGTACCTGGCCCGTTATCCCGAGTTTTTCCTGCGTCACGGTGCCATGCTGGACAAGATCCGCATTCCCCATGCGCAAAAGGGCACCATCTCCCTGGTGGAGCGCCAGCTGGACAGACAGCGGGAGCGCATCGAGCAGCTGGAGCAGGAGATCACCGAACTGATGGGGGTCGCCAGCGAGAACGAGCGGATCTTCCGGGTCTATGCGGATCTCTACGGGGAGATCTACGGCTGCCAGACCCTGTTCGAGCTGAGCGCCGTGATGGGCAAGGCCTTCGTCCAGCGGCTGCGACTCACCGGCTTGCGGCTCTGGCTCAATCCCAGGCATTTCCAGCTGAGCGGCCCCGAGCAGCGTTTCCTGGCGCAGGGCAAACAGCTCGAGCAACTGCTGGGGCAGCGCCTGCCCGGCACGGACTACTATTTCGGTCGCCTCAACCAGAGCGAGAAGCAGGCGCTGTTTGGCAATGATGTGCTGGTCAACTCGGTGGCCCTGATGCGGCTCGGGGAGCTCGGCGTGCTGGCCTTCGCGAGCTCGGATCCCAGCCACTTCACCCCCCACAACGACACCCTGCTGCTGGGTCAGCTGGGGCGTCTGCTGCAGCTGCGTCTGCCCGAGCTGGCCCGTGGCTAAGGCAACGACCCGATCCCCTGCCAAGGTGCTCCCTGCCGCCGACCCTCTGCCGGTCGCACTGGCGGGGGAGCTGGACGCCTTTATCGAATACCTGCGGGTCGAGCGCCAGCTCAGCCCCCACACCCGCAGCAACTATCAGGCGCATCTGGAAGCCATGACCGCCGAGCTGGTGAAGCTCGGGGTCGACGACTGGGCCCGGCTCGAGGCGAGCCAGGTGCGCAGCCTGGTGACCCGGATGCACAAGGGGGGGTTGGCGCCCCGTTCCCTTGCCACCAAGGTGTCGGCCCTGCGCAGCTTCTGCGACTGGCAGGTGCGCCAGGGGCGGCTCACCGCCAACCCGGCGCGGGGCATCGTCACCCCCAAGCAGGGGCGGCCCCTGCCCAAGAACCTGGACGTGGACGAGATGTACCAGCTGCTCAACATCACCGACGAGCAGGATCCGCTGGCGGTGCGGGATCGCGCCATCATGGAGTTGATGTACTCCTCCGGCCTGCGCCTTGCCGAGCTGGTGGGGCTCAACCTCGCGGACGTGAAGCTCGAGGAGCGCCAGCTCAGGGTGATCGGCAAGGGCTCGCGGGAGCGGGTGCTGCCCATCGGGCGGATGGCGGTGGAGTGGTTGCACAAGTGGCTCAAGGTACGCCCCCTGCTGGCCGGTGACGAGGGGGAGGCATTGTTCGTCTCCAAGCGCAGGCAGCGGCTCTCGGCCCGCTCGGTACAGGAGCGGCTCGACGGCTGGGGCAACAAGCAGGCTCTCAATGCCCACGTGCACCCCCACAAGCTGCGCCACAGCTTCGCCACCCACATGCTGGAATCCTCCGGCGACCTGCGGGCGGTGCAGGAGCTGCTGGGGCATGCGGATCTCTCCACCACCCAGATCTATACCCACCTCGACTTCCAGCATCTGGCCAAGGTATATGACAGTGCCCACCCGCGGGCGAAGCGGGATCCGGAAACGCCGGAGGATGAGTGATGTGGTGTGCGATCTGCGGGGATGACAATCTCCACGTCGCCCCGGTCAGGCGGGAGCCCGCAACGCCAGAGGATGAGGAGTAAAGAGGAACAGCCATGCAGTTTTACCGTCGCTGGCAGCCGGTGGCCGCCATCTCGTTCGATCTGGACGACACCCTCTATGACAACGGCCCCGCCATCGCGCGGGCGGAACAGTGGATGCTGGACCACCTGCGCAGCGAATACCTGGCTACCGCCATGCTGGACAAGCCGCGCTGGCTCGCGCTCAAGCGCCAGTTGCTGCTGGACCACCCGGCGCTTAGCCACGACGTCAGCCTGGCGCGCCAGCGTGGTATTCGCGAGGCCCTGGTGCAGGGGGGCATGGAGCCCGGGCTGGCGGAGCAGCAGGCTCGGGCGGTGTTCACCGGCTTCATGGCCGAGCGCTCGAAGATAGAGGTGAGCGAGGCGACTCACGCCCTGCTGGCTCGTCTGGCGGCGCGCTACCCGCTGGCGGTGATCACCAACGGCAACCTGGATCTGGAGCAGGCGGGTCTGGCTGGCTACTTCACCCTGGTCTGCAAGGCGGGAGCGGGAGCCAGAATGAAACCGGCGCCCGACATGTTCGTGCAGGTGCAAGAGGCCCTGGGGCTGGCCCCCGGCCGCATCCTTCATGTGGGGGATCACCCGGTGACCGACGTGCTGGGGGCCAGGCTGCGCGGCTTTCGGGCCGCCTGGCTCAACGAGAGCGGTCAGTCCTGGCAGTCGCTGTCGCTGCTGCCGGATGTGGAGCTGGGGCAGTTGCAGGATCTGGCCACCCTGCTGCTCTGAGCTGGGGATGAGGGACAGATTCCGTGATCTATATCTGGCAATAACAACAAGGGAGCAAGGGCGTGAAGGGAATGAAGGGTGTCATCTGGCTGGCGATCCCCATGATGCTGGCGGGATGCGATCTGGTGCAAGACCGTTACCGGATGGAGTTCAGGGACGGATCCTGGCGGGAGATCGCCATCTCCCCGTTTTCCGACGAGGCGCGCTGGCGCGAGGGGTGTGCCACCGGAGAGATCCAGGTGGACATGACCCTGCCCCTGAAACGGGGCAAGGTGGTGAATGGCCGGGAGCAACTGCTCATCGGCGGCGAGCTGTTCGAGCTGGAGGATGCCCGTCTCTATCGCGGCAACGGCATGGTGCTCGGGCAGGCCCCGGACCATATCCAGCGGGGCCTCAAGGGGCTGGATGTCTGCCGAACCCTGCGCCCTGATCGCGGAGCCCTGCCCAAGCTCAAGGGCAAGGGATTCGGCGACTAGCCCGTCTGCTGCCTGAACGGGCAGGAGGCGTCGCCGAAGGCAGTGGGCAGCTTGATGGCGTGGGGGGGTCACAGGCCCGTCACGTCGGATGCCTCTGGGCAGCCCCCGATGTACGAGGCCCTGCCCAGGCTCAAGGGCAAGGGGTCGGCGACTAGCCGACCTGCTGCCTGAACCGGCGGCAGGCGTCGCCAAAGGCGGTGAACAGCTTGATGGAGTGGGGGTTCTCGCTGGCTTTCCACTCCGGGTGCCACTGCACCGCCAGCAGGAAGGGGGAGAGGGCGGGAGCGTGGATCGCCTCGATCAGCCCGTCTTCGGCATGGGCCAGGGGGGCCAGCCCCTTGGCCAGCGTCTTGATCCCCTGCCCATGGAGGGAGTTGACCGGAATCGACGGCTGCCCCATCAGCTCGGCCAGCCAGGTGCCGGGCACCAGCTCGACCTGATGGCTCTCGCCATACTGCTCGTCCACCGGGTCATCCGCATCCTCCCGATGATCGTCATAACCCGGCTCGCAATAGACCTTCTGGTGAATGTCGCCTCCCAGGGCCACGTTGATCTCCTGCATGCCGCGGCAGATCCCGAGGATCGGCAGGCCACGGTCGAGGGCGGCGCGCACCAGGGGAATATCGAACAGATCCCTGTCTCTGTCCTGGGGCTTCTCCGGGGTGAGGTTCTCCTGGCCATAGAGGGCAGGATCGATGTTGGATCCGGCACCGCTCAGATAGACCCCGTCGGCGAGGTCCAGATACTGCTCCAGATCCTCGGTGCCACAACAGGTGGGCACCAGCAGTGGCACGCAGCCGCTGATCTCCACCAGAGGCTTGATGTATTTGTGGGTCATGACCTGGTAGGCGTGGCCACTGCGGGCCTGGGCCCCCATGGTCATCAGCACGACGGGTTTGTTATGGGCACTGGGGTTGGGCATAGGTCACCTTGGCTATCCTTGGCGGTCTCATCCTGCGCCTTGGGAAGGCCCTTGCCGCCTCGGCTCGCAAGGGCATGCCTCAAGGCATGGTCGTGGGATCAGGGTCGCGCCAGCGTGCCAGAATCGTCGGTCAGCCTTGGCAACGACAGCCTGGATCCTGCCTCCAGTCTGCCAAGGCCGTTCAATATGTCAAACAAAATGATGCAATTATGTTAACCGTTGATGTCGAGATGCGGCTGCGAGTCCCATTTAAAGGGGCTTGAGGGGGGATGCCTGGTGCGGCGAGAGATTTGATGGTGGATATATTAAACATCTGGCCGGGCGGCCGGATAGCAGAAGGGGCCCGCAGGGCCCCTTGTCGACTCAGGCGTTCAGGATGAAACGTTCGATCACCTGGGCGACCCCGTCTTCATCGTTGCGCCCCGTGGTGTGCTGTGCCAGCGCCTTGATCTCGTCGGTGGCGTTGCCCATGGCGACCCCGAGTCCGGCGTAGGCGATCATGTGGTGATCGTTGCCCGCATCCCCCACCGCGATCACCTGGGAGGCATCCAGCCCCAGGTGCTCGGCCAGGGCGGCGACGCCGGTGCCCTTGTTGCTGCGCTTGTTCATGAACTCGAGGAAGTAGGGGGCGCTGCGCACCACGGTATAGCGCTCGTGGAGTTCGGCGGGCAGCTGGGCGATGGCACGGGAGAGCAGGGGCTCTGGGTCAATCATCATCACCTTCATGATCTGCTCGTCGTCGGGCAGGGTGGCGAAGTCCACCAGGTTGATGGGTTGACCGATGAGGCGGGATTCGTGCTCGGTGTAGGGGCTGATCCTGGGGCTGATGAGCCCCTGGCGGACGGAGAAGCCGTGGATGTTCACCCCCAGCTCACAGGCCAGGTGGGCGATGGCACGGGCATCGCTGCCGGTCAGCAACTGGCTGCGGATGATGCGTTGCTCGGACACCTGCTGCACCAGGGCGCCGTTGTAGCAGATGACGTAGTCATCCTGGCCGGTGAGGCCCAGCTCGGTCAGGGCGGCGGTCATGCCTTCCAGCGGGCGGCCGGAGGCCAGCACCACGGTCACGCCCCTGGCGCGGGCTGCCGCGATGGCGGCCTGGGTGCGGGGGGAGATTCGGCCCTCTGGGGTCAGCAGGGTGCCATCCATATCCAATGCGATCAGCTTGTACATCTTCTCACTACCTGAGTCTGGCCGGCCCGCCCGATGGGGCCATGGGGAGGCCGAGTGTAGCGAAAATCGCCGCCGGGATCACGCCGCCTGCCGACGCGGGGGCACGTTGCCCCTCAGCGCTGGCCCTGGTAGGGGGTCAGTTGCAGCTGATCTTCCCGGATGGCGAAGTGGATGGGGCCGTGCTCGATGTCGACCCTGTTGTGGTGATGGGCCATCTCCACCTCGACGCCGGGGAAGAGGCGCTGGGTGGCGATGATGTCCATGTTGGCCATGAGCGCCTGCAGCTCCCGCTGCGCCTCGGCGAGCTGCTCGTCCAGGCTCTTGCTCTCGTCGAACTGGCGGGTGCGCAGCGCCTTGATCTTCTGCAGGGTCTCGGGATTGCGCTTGTCACGGGGCAGTTGCAGCAGCCGCAGGATGAGATCCTGCAGCTTGTCTATCTGCTCGGCGCAGGTCTGTTTGCGCTGGCGCAGCGCCAGCTCCTGCTCCTTCTGGCTGAAATAGCCACCGAGGATCTGCAACCGGGTCCGGTTGGCCGCCGAGGCTCCGAGCACCGGGGCCATGATGAGCCGGTTGGCGATGTTGATGCCGCCGATGAGGTGCCCCTTGCGCATGGCGCTGTCCCCCACCTTGAGATCCTGGCCGCTGCGGCAATAGCAGTGGCTGAGCTGGCTCAGGATATGGATGTCGCCATCGGCCTCCAGCCTGGCGTACTGGGCATAGCTGGCGTGGATCTCCCCTCCGGCGTTGAGGTGGCAGAGGTATTCGTCGTCCGCCAGCTTGCGCCCTATGATGCCGTTGCGCACCGTGATGGTGCCGCCGGATTCGATGTAGCCGCCCTCGACGAAGCCGCCGATCACCACGTCACCGCTGGTCTTGACGCGCATGCCGGGCATGACGTCCCCGGTGACCAGCAGGGATCCCTCGAACTCGACGTGACCGTGGCGGATGTCGACCTGCTTGACGTTGAGTACCTCGTCGACCCGCATCCCGGCACGCTCCTGACAGGGGAGCCCCGGGCGGGTCGCCAGCAGCAGGTCCGGGTCCTCGGGGGAGAGGCAGGTGCCGTCACCCGGCGTCATGGGGCTCTCCTTGCCGTGGCGGGCGGTCAGGGTCTGGCCCGTCACGGTGAAGCCGTCGATGCCCTGGGTGGCGGGGTGCCTGCGCATCAGCAACGCCCCCGCCTTGACGGTGAGCAGGGTGCCGAGGTCGCGCATGTCCACCTTGCCGTGATCCCGCTCCTGGGGTTTGAGGATCCGCTCGGCTGCGGTCTCCACCAGCCGCTCCAGGCGGGTATCCAGGCCGTGCCTGGCGGCCTTGCCGAGGGCGATGACGGGATTGAGCTGGGCACCGGGTGCCGCCTCACCCGCTGCCTGGATGGCGGCGGCAAGGAGTCGCTCGCTCACCCCCTGCTTGACCGTGCTGGCCGCCAGGGCCTCCTGCAACCGGGCCAGGGTCAGGGGCTGGCCGCCCCAGTCCGCGGTGATCTGCGCCCTGGCGCTCATCTGGTCCTTCTCTACTTGGATGAGCAGCCTGGCATCCTGGCGCCGGGCAATGGGGACTGGCGGATGCGCGGGGGCATCCGGCTCTGCGATGAGGGCGTTGAGCAAGGTGACGGCTTCACGGATCCCCTCGCCGAGGGGTTCGTAGCGCCGGCAGTTGGAGAGTCGCAGCAGGGCCAGGACGTCGCTTTCCTGGATGGGCTCGGTGAGGCCCGGGGTGATGCGCAGGCAGACATAGCTCATGTCGGCCGACAGCTGAAACCACGCTTTGCTTAACACCGGGCCCTCCTTCGTTGTCCCTGTCCGGTTTACCCCATGCCGGGGCCTCTCCTTGCCGGCATCCAATGCCGCCGGGGCGGATCCAACGCGCAGTATTCGGGTATTTTTCCTTCCGGGTCAACGATCTGAATGCAAATGGGTGAGCCGGGTTGAGGAAAAATCGGCTGACGGGAGAGGGGCAGAGCCGGCCATGCCATGGGCTCCATTGCAGTATTTTAGCGCAATATGCTGACGTTTTATGCTTTCGCTATCCAGAGTGTCCATCACGTTGAAGGTGGCGATGCAAATCACCTTGCCAGGCAGGAAGAGAAGGATTTTAATCTGCCGCCGCCCCAGGGCGAGGACCCTGGTCGCCACCGATCAGCCCCTTTTTCTGTCCAACCGAACGAGCCCCATGACCGCCCAAGGCCACCTGCTGTTTTCCGTCACCTGCGTCCTGCTTGCCCACAAGGTCGAACTGACTCCGGCCCTGGCCGATGCCAGCCTGTGGCACATCGTCCCCATGGCCCTGGCGAGCGCCCTGCTGCCGGATCTCGATCACCCCCGCTCCCTGCTCGGGCGGCAACTGCCCTGGATCTCGGGGCCGCTCTCCCGGCTGTTCGGCCATCGCGGCTTCACCCACAGCCTGCTGGCGGTGGGGATGGGGGTCTGGGGGCTGGCCCAGGTGGAAGCCCCCTGGTTGCTGTCGGGGGCGGTGAAGGATGCCCTCATCGTGGGCTATCTCAGCCATCTGCTGGGGGACTGGCTCACCCCCATGGGCATTCCCCTGCTCTGGCCCTGGCGTCGGCGCTTTCGCCTGCCCGGCCTGCCCCTCAAGAGCGGCGGGGGTTACGAGAGGGCCTTCTGCCTGCTGACCCTGGCGCTCGCCGGGTACTGGGTCCATGGCGGCGCAGGTTTGGCTCACTTCTAGCCCCGGGCGCCCTCCTGGCATGTGGCCGTTCGGGTCAGGGTGAGGTAATCGGCGAGCACCGGCAGCCCCAGCAGGTGGCGGCGCAGCATGTCGAGGGCGGCGAAGGCGAGGATCCGGCGACCGCTCGCGGGATCCGGGTGGCTGACCCTGAGCGTCTGGCCGTGCAGTTGCCCGTCGGCGCAGAGCAGCAGCGGCACGCCGTCCGGCCCGGCACGGCCTATGGTGAGGCTCAGGGGGGCGGCGGGCACCGCCAGTTGAGTGAGGTCGTCGCTCAGGGTGTGGCTGAAGCCGGCGGTCAGGGCCGGGTACCCGTGACACATGGTCAGCAGGGCGCCCCGGCTCTCCCCTTCCTGCAGGTGCAGCGACCGCTCCCCCAGCAGGGCCAGGATCTGGCTGGCAGGCGCCTCGTTGCCACGCCCCACCAGCCAGGGGGCGATGGCCGCAAGCAGCCTCGCCTCGGCGGCGTCCATGTCGGCGGTGCTGGCACCGTGGCCGATGAGCTTGAGCTCGATGAGGGGCATGGAGGAGCGGTAGCCCAGCTCGATGCCGGCAGGCCAGGGGGCCGCATCCAGCATGTCGCTGAGGGCGGACTCCGAGACGCCGAAGGTGTAGAAACGGCGCAGCTCGGTGTCGGTCTCTTCACCGGCCAGCGTCTTGAGGCGGGGCATGATCTGTTCGCGCACCATCTGCTTGAACTCGAACGGCACGCCCGGGGTGAAGAAGAGCCGGCTCTGGCCGTGGCTGGCCGGGTGGCGGACCACAAAGCCGCAGGCGGTGCCCACCGGGTTGTCGAGGATCTCGCAGTCCCGGGGCAGCCAGGCCTGCTTGGTGTTGCTCCGGGCCATGGTGCGGCCCCGGCTGGCATAGCGTTCGGCCATGGTGGCGAGCCAGTCCGGGAACAGGGTCAGGGGCTGGTCAAACGCTTCGGCCGCGGCCTGGGCGGTGAGGTCGTCCGCCGTGGGGCCGAGCCCCCCGCACACCAGTACCACCTCGGCGCGGTTGGCGCTCTCCTGCAGCACGGCTGTCAGATCCGCGAGGTTGTCCCCCACGGTGGCGCGGCGGCGCACCTGCCAGCCCTGCTCCAGCAAGAGGGCGCTGAGCCAGGCGGCATTGGTGTCCACCACCAGGCCGGTCACTATCTCGTCGCCTGTGCTGATGATCTCGATGCGCATGGGGACTCCTTGGGTGGGGCCAGCCCTCTCAGGGCTTGCCGTGTTCGAAGTAGTAGCTGATCCGGGTGCGGGGGTTGAGGTATTCGAACACCGCCGGGGGCAGGCGTTTGGGCTGGATCACCTTGGCGATGGTCAGCCCGGCCGCGTCGAGGTCGATGATGGCTGCCTCCTGGCGCGGAATGCGGGGGTCGTATACCAGCACGGCGGGGTAGAGCAGGCGGGAGGCGTTGACCGACATCACCAGCCCCACCTGGCCGTTGGAAAGCTGCACCACGCTACCCGGGGGGTAGACCCCCATCAGCCGGATCAGCATGCCGAGGTGATCGGCGTTGAACTGGGACTTGCGCTGCTTGTAGAGGCTGCCGAGGGCCGCGTAGGGCACCTTGGCCTCCAGGTGGCAGAGGTTGTCGTACTCGTTGATGAGGGAGACGATCTGGGTGAGGGGATCGAGCTGATCGCCCTTGAGCCCCTGGGGGCCGGTGCCGTCCAGGTACTCGTGGTGGTTCTGCACTATCTGCTTAGCCGCTTCCGGAAAATCGCTGACCAGCCCCAGCAGTTCCAGGCCGTAGCGGGGATGCTGGGCCATCAGGTTCTGCTCCGGCTTGGTCAGCGGCTCCGTCTTGCGCAGGATCTGGCTCGGGATCCTCAGCTTGCCGATGTCGTGGAACAGGGCCCCCATGCCGACCTGGCGGATTGCCTCGGCCGGCAACTTGCACTCCCGGGCGAGCAGCATGCTGAGCACGCTGACGTTGAGGGAGTGAAACTGCAGGCTGTTGCCATCATCGCTGTCAGAGACCAGGTGCAGCACCATCTCGTCCACCGAGAGGAGCTGCTCCGTCATGGCGTTGATCAGCTCCTGGGCCTCGCTGATGGCGTTGAGGGGGCGGGACTGGATCTTGCCCATGAGGTTGCGCACCTGGGCCAGGGATTGGCGGAATTGTTTCTCGCACTGCTGCAGGTCGCGGCGATAGCGCTGCAACTGCTCGATGCGCCGCAGTTTCTCCTGCTGCATCTCCTCCTGGCGGGCGACAAGACCCTCTCCTTCAACCTCATCCGCCTGGGACTGGGTCTGTCCGAGGGGCTTGGGCGGCGTGTCGCTCTTGTCGGGAATGATGGTCACCAGCTTGAGGCCAAGGCGACGAATGAGCTCGATCTCCTCCTCGCTCTTGAGCTTGAAGCTGGAGAACAGAAACGGGTGCTCACGCCATCCCAAAGGCAGGGAGACATAATTGCCGACTTGCAGCCGTTCTACGGAGATCTTGATTCCTGTCATGGGGTTGGGCACGAGGGACACACTGAGCCGTATGCTAGTCAAAGGGCGGGGTGAATACAAAAGGTATCTGATGACAGCGGGAGCGCTTTATTATAGGCTTCTAGATGTCCAGACATATTTACCGATGCAGTACAGGGAGTCAGCATGCCGATCAAGATCCCGGACCAGTTGCCCGCCGCCGAAGTGCTGGGGCAGGAGAACATCTTCGTGATGACGGAATCCCGGGCCGTCACCCAGAACATCCGCCCGCTGCGGGTGCTCATCCTCAATCTGATGCCCAAGAAGATAGAAACCGAGATCCAGCTGATGCGGATGCTCTCCAACTCGCCCTTGCAGGTGGACGTGGATCTGTTGCGTATCGACGATCGGGAGTCGAAAAACACGCCCCAGGCGCACCTGGAGAACTTCTATCACGACTTCGAGCAGGTGAGAGGCAACAACTACGACGGCATGATCATCACGGGGGCGCCGCTCGGGCTGGTGGAGTTCGAGGAGGTGGTCTATTGGCCCCGCATCGTCGAGATCATCGAGTGGTCCCATCAGCATGTCACCTCCACCCTCTTCCTCTGCTGGGCGGTGCAGGCGGCGCTGAAAGCCTTGTACGGCATGGAGAAACAGACCCACGGCGAGAAGCTCTCCGGGGTCTATCGCCACCACCGCCTCGACGAGCACGAGGCGCTGCTGCGCGGCTTCGATGACGAATTCGTGGCGCCCCACTCCCGCTATGCGGCCTTCGACGGGGATCTCATCCGCGCCCACACCGATCTGCAGATCTTCGCCGAGTCGGAAGAGGCGGGCGTCTATCTGGCCGCCACCAAGGATTGTCGCCAGGTGTTCGTCACCGGCCATCCGGAATATGACGCCCTGACCCTGGATGGGGAATACCGGCGGGATCTGGCGGCCGGGCTCACCCCCGTCATTCCGGTCAACTATTACCCGAACAACGACCCGAGCCAGACCCCGCGCGCCACCTGGCGTAGCCACGGTCACCTGCTGTTTTCCAACTGGCTCAACTATTACGTCTACCAGTTGACCAGCTACAAGGTGGAAGACATCGGCAAGGTGTTTACCTACCAGCAGCCCAAGGGATAGAGCCCATCAGTCCGCCCCGGCCAGCCGCCGCCCACGGGTATCGAGCCAGTGACGGTGGCAGGCCAGGGTGAAGGCCCGTGGCCGTCTGGCCCGGATGAGGGTCATGGCCTCCTGCTGGGGCAACCCCTGGGTCATCAGCAGCAGGGCGGCCGTCAGCCCGGTACGCCCGCTTCCGCCGTGGCAGTGAATGGCAAGGTGCCGTCCCTCGCGCAGCAGGGCGAGCAGTCGGGGTTGCACCCTGGGCCAGGCCTGTTCGAAGGCGGCATCCGGTGCCTCGTCATCCGCAATGGGCAGGTGGAACCAGCTCATGCCTCTGGCCTGCACCAGCTGCCCGAGAGAGAGGGACCCGCACAGGGCCAGCTCCTCCTCCGTCATCAGGGTCAGTACCCCGCCGGCACCGGCCAGCTGCAACTGGGCAAGGGCATGGGCCATGGGGACTTGCTGGCTGCCGGGGCAGGGGGTGAGCAGGAGCTGGCCGTCGAGCCGTGGAACGTCCAGGCTCCAGAAGGGATGGGCACTGAGCATGGGGTTCCTCGTGGTGGTCGGGATCAACGGGATCGGCATCCCGCGGGTGCGGCACAGCATAGAGGGGCCGGAGGCGATGTCAATCTGCGTTGTGTTCGGCCCGGTTTACGGGCAGAGTCTAAAAAAATCGAGCGATGCAAGGAGTAAAGATGAGAAACCTGGATCAACTGGACTTGGACATCCTGGCCCATCTGTTTCGCGATGCGGGCATGACCAACAAGGATTTGGCGGCCCTGGTCGGGGTGGCGCCGTCCACCTGTCTGGAGCGGGTGCGCAAGCTGCAGCAGGATGGCGTGCTCAAGGGGGCGCACTGCGAGGTGGATTACCAGGCCCTGGGCGGTCACATCCAGGCCATGGTCTCCCTGCAACTGGCCCGTCACAGCCGCCAGATCATCGATGCGTTTCGCGACGCCATCCTGGCCCTGCCCGAGGTGATCAGCCTGTTTCACATGGGCGGCAAGGATGATTTCCTGGTGCACCTGTGCGTCTCCGATACCGAACACCTGCGCAATTTCGTCTTCGATCACTTCACCTCCCGGGAAGAGGTGGTGCACCTCGAGACCTCCCTGGTGTTCGAGCACAGGTTCAGCCGCTCGCTTCCCTGCTTCCCCCACCCCTGACGGGGCTAGCCGCAAGAAAAAACCGCCCGAGTGAAGTGAACCCCATTTATTGGACACGTTAGCTGGCGGATGACATGGCCTGAGTTCGGTACTGTACCGGGCTCAGGCCGTTTAGTTTTACTTTGAGCCGTTCATGGTTGTAGTAGTGGATGTATTC
>NZ_PQLN01000064.1:0-29786 GCF_002919855.1 Aeromonas sp. ASNIH8
TAAATGGCGAAGAAACGGTCTAAATAGGCTGATTCAAGGCATTTACGGGAGAAAAGATCGGCTCAAACTGAAAAAATGAAATGACTGAGTCAGCCGAGAAGAATTTCCCCGCTTATTCGCACCTTCCTTAGGAGCAGTTCCAAACAGCTTTTATCGAGTTTTCGATATTTAAATAAAATTCTCGGATGTAACATTTCATCTCTTTGAATATAACAATGTGTTAATGGAGGATGAGCAAAGCCACAGGTGATCCTTGGGGTTTTGGGCAGTAGGGGAAGGGCCGTCTGGGTAAGGTATCAAGTACGAGAAATTCTGTTGAGAAAAAAACCATCTAAAGCATGGAATCTGAATGATTTTTTGAAGGCGATCTGATTTCAAGGCGGTCAATATCCCGTCATTTCCAGATAGCCGACGCCTTTGGCGTCCCCCGAGACTAAGACCGCCCCTTCCCAGTAGTCAAAACGCCCCGTCATGGCCTGATTGGGCTGGCGCGCCTGGATGGTGAGCTTGATATCGGCGGCTTCCAGCTGCCACTCGATGGGGTAGGCTTGCCCCTTGGGGCCGCGCCAGGTCTTGCCGGGAGTGAGGCGGATGTGATCTGGGCTCAGCACCCGGCTGCTGCCGTCCCGTTCAATCAGGATGCCGTAGCGGTTCTCGGGCTTGTTTTCGGAATGGGCGCGGCCCGATTTGGTGCGCAGGCGAAACAGCATCAGCTCGCGGCCATCTTCAAATTGCAGCGAAAACCAGTCCCAGCCCGATTGCCACTCGGCCAATACCGAGCTGCTCCACTCGTGATCAAACCAACCCTCACCGCTGACGTTGCGGGTCTCCCCATCCAGGGTCAGGGTGCCGCTGATGGTCAGGCGCGGGTAGGAGTAGTAGAAGGAGGCGTTGCCCGGGCTCTTCTCGCTGTAACCCTGTTTGCCCTGTAGCACCGCCGGCTTGGCGGCGCTCACCTTCACATCAAGCTCCCCCGCCTTGCTTTGCACCTTGAGGGTGGCGGGAAAAAGCGCTTCGCCCTGAGAGGCCAGCACCCACTCTTTCAGCCAATACTGACCGCCGCTGGCACCGGCGAGCCCTGGCCCCTGGCGGCTGGTGCGCTCGTCCTGCTGGTGGCTGCCTTTGCTCACATCCGTGATGGCGAACTGGGCCAGCCAGAGCTGGGGGGTGAGCCAGGGGTTCTCCGATGTGATCTCCTGCTCGATGCCTTGGCGAAACAGGGTCCACTGCATGCCGTAATCGCGCCCCTGCTCGTCTTTCAGGTTGCCGGTGAGATACCACCACTCGGAGCGGTAGTCGGGGTGGGCACCGTGATCCACGGGCAGGTTGATGGACTGACCCGGCAGTGCCTTTTTGAAGTGATCGCTGCCGCCGCCAAGGATGCTCCCCAAATCGCTGGCCTGCGCGTTGCCGCTTATGGCAATAAGCGGGATCAAGGGGGCTGCAAGCCACAGGGTCCGTAAAGAGGACAAGATTTCCCTCACCCTGGCCCTCTCCCGAAGGGAGAGGGGATGGTTCACGATAGCTCTGTGCGCTTCTCTGCGTTGAATCAAGGGCGGTGACAGGGATCTGGTCAATGGGAACGTCAAGCCATGGCTGAGCCAGTGCGCCAACCGATATTTCATACCACTCTCCTTGCGGCGTACCAGGAGGCGAGCGCGCCACAGACGGGGGCGAGCAGGAGCGCCGTGACGGCGTGCAAGGGGGCGGCCTCGAAGGCCAGCCGCCAGCCAAAGGCGCGGGGGTTGACCACCTCGATGAGCACCCAGGCAAGGCCATAGCCCACCGGCAGGGCCAACAGCGCGGTGAGCAGCCCGAGGCCCGCCCCTTGCCACACCAGCAGCCGGCGGCAGTGGCGCGGGCTCAGGCCAAGGCTTTGCAGGGTCTGCAACTCGCCGCGCCGGGCCAGCCCCAGCACCATAAAGGCCGAGCCGATGCCGACGAAGGCGATCCCCAGAATGAGCAACTTCAATAGCTCGGTCACCACGAAGGTCTGATCGAACACCTTGAGGGCTGCGGCGTGGATGGCGGGGGCGGGCAACAGGTTCACCTGCTCACCAAACTGGCTCCTGAGCCTGTCACCAAGGTGCTCGGGATCCGGGCTGAAGAGGGCCAGGGATTGCACCTTGCCCCCTTCGAAGGCGTGCAGTATCTGCCCCTTGTCGCTGCCGTAATCCTGATAGACGCCGGTGACGGTGAAAGCCCTCGGCCCCCCTTCGCTGGTTACCTCGAGGCGCTGGCCCACCCTGACCCCGAGACGTACCGTCAGCGGTTCGCTCGCCAGCACCTCGTCGGGAGCAGCGGGCCAGCGCCCGGCCAACAGGGGATAGGCGGCTTTGAGCTCGGGGATAAAGTCCATCTGCGCCCACTCGATGGGCTGCCCCTGCCAGCGGGCGGGGAGCACGGCGCGGCGGGAGGCGGCGCGCACATCTGGCGAGGCGAGGATGGTGTTGAGGGTCTGCTCGCCGAGTGCGCCCCTGCTGCCGGCCACCCCCTTGGGAGCGGTGACGTAGAGATCGGCGGCCAGGCGCTGGCCGAGCCAGATCTCCACGCTCGAGCGAAAGCTCGACACCATGACCCCGATGCCGATGGCCGCGGCGATGGCCAGTTGCAGCGCCATCACCGCGATGGCGGTGCGATCCAGGTGATAGAGGGTTTCTGCCACCCCGAGCCGGGCGGTGAGGGGGCCGCGTGCACGCAGCCGCCCCAGCAAGGAGCGAAGGGCATCGGGCAGCAGGAGGGCCATGGCGAGCAGCCAGCCTCCGGCCACGAAGAGGGCGCCGCCAAGGCCGGTGGCGGGCTGCCACAGACACAGGGCGCACAGCAGCAGAATGACGATGGCAAGCCCCCGGCGTTGCCAGGGGTGAGCCGGTGGGCGACTGTTGCCCTCTCGCAGCGCAAGGGGGGATTGGCGCAGCAGTTGCCACCAGCCGGGCAGGTTGGCGGCAAGCATCCCCAGAAGGCCAATCACCAGCGCCTTGCCAAGGCTCGTCGGGGAGAGGCGCAGCAGGTCGATGGGGTTGGGGCCATAAAGGTCGGCCAGCGCCTGGGTGAGCTGCCCCATCAGGGCGAGGGCCAGCAGGCTGCCGAGCAACAGCCCGAGCAGAGTGCCGAGGGTGGCGAGGATCAGGATCTCCAGGGTCAGCCAGCGCAGCACCCGGCGCGGCGGCATCCCGAGGATGATGAGCTGGGCGAGCAGGGGGCGGCGCACGCTCTGCACGAAGCGCTGGGCGTTGAACACCAAGAACAATCCCACCGCCATGGCGAGCAGGGAGAGGGCGGTAAGGTTCAGCGCCAGCGCATCTCCGAGCTGGCTGGCATCGAGGGCCGGGCTGATGGGCTCAAGCCAGAGGGGCTGATGGGGGGCATAGGATTGCAGGGCCGCCTGCAAGGCTCTTTGCAAGGTATGGGCCTCTTGCTCGCTGAGTTTGAAGACGATGCGATCCAGTCTGCCTTCCTTGCCAAGCAGGGGCTGGGCGAGGCCGATGTCGGTCACCAGCAGCCGCTCCATGGGGACGGCGCCGGGCTCGAAGGTGCCCGCCAGGGTCAGAGTCAGGGGGCGTTGCCCCTCATCCCCCAGCACAAAGGTTCGCGACTGGCCCGCTTGCCAGTCAAGGCGCCTCGCCTCGGGGGCGGCCAGCCAGACGCTGTCGGCGCGATTCAACGAGACATCGGGTTGGCTGTCAGGCGCATCGCCAAAGAGGCGGCGCAGGGGGCCGGGGTTGAAGAGATCCATCCCCAGCAACTGGAAGCTGTGCCCCTGCTCGTCCTTGAGCCAGGCGTGAAGCTCTGGCATGGCGTCAAGGTTCGGCTGGCTTCGCACCAGCCTCACGTAGACTTGCTCATCCAGGCCACCCTGGGGGGCCAGGCGGTAGTTGGCCTCCCCGGCGAGCTGGCTGCGGGCGGCGACGAAGTTGGTGCGGGCGCTGTGGTTCAAGAGCTCGATGGCCACCACCAGGGTGACCCCGAGGGTGAGCCCGGCCAGGCTCATCAAGAGCAACCAGGGGTGAGCGCGATAGAGGCGCAGCAGCGCCTTGAGCGGCAACATCAGCAGGCCCCCCGGCAGACGTCAGCCATGGCGGCGCCCCTTGAGCTCGACCAGCTGCCCCCCTTCAAGGCGCAGCACCCGATCCGCCAGGTCGCCATAGCCCGGGTTGTGGCTCACCAGCAAGAGACCGGCGCCGGTATCGCGCACCGCGCTCATCATCAGGGCCATCACCTGCTCGGCGTTGTGTTCATCAAGGCTCCCGGTGGGTTCGTCGGCGAGCAGCCAACGGGGCTGATGAATGAGGGCTCGGGCCAGCGCCACCCGCTGGCGCTGGCCGCCGGAGAGCTGTTCCGGCCAGGCGTGGCGTTTGTGGCCCATGCCAAGGCGCGCGAGCAGGGCATCGAGGCGCCCATCGTCCTGGGGCAGGTTGTTTATCTGAAGGGGCAGGGCGAGGTTCTCGGCCACGGTCAGGGTCGGCAGCAGGTTGAAATCCTGATAGACGATGCCGAAATGGCGCCCGCGAAGCCGGGCCCGCTCGTCTGTCGGCAGGGTGTCGAGACGGGTCTCTTTCAGCCAGATCTCCCCCTCGTCCGGGGCGATGAGACCGGCGATGAGGTTGAGCAGGGTGGACTTGCCACAGCCGCTTTGCCCCAGCAGCAGGCAGGTTTCCCCCGGGGTGAGGGCGAGATCCAGCCCCTCAAACAGGGGGAGCGTCTCGCCGCCGTTGGCGAAGCGTTTACTGAGGTTGCGCAGGCTAAGCATGGGATAACCGTTTGATGGTCAATGGCTTTCACAATGTCCGTCACTATGCCAGTTAGTGATCGCGCCTGCAAAAGGGATGGGGATCCTCGCTGGATCCCGCTTGCCTGAGGTGGTTAGAATAGGGCCTTCCATGGGTCACAGGATGAGCAAGGATGTTACACAAGCAAGTCAGTTTTATCGTCGACAGCAAGGGCGTCAAGCAGGCTGCCGTGGTCCCCATCGATATCTACAACGAGCTGATGACCCTGCAAAAGGCCCTCTCCGACAACAAGCCGGGGGAGCGCGAGCTCTACCACTTCAACGGCAAGGGGGCAGAGGCCCATGGTTATCCGGTGGGCAAGCGGCAAAACCCCGGTTTCATGGTCCAGGCGGGCTCCACCGCCAACGGCGAGGATGCGGCCTCCCTGCGCGAGGCGGTGATCGAGCTGCGCCAGGAGCTGCTGGGCAAGGGGGTGCTCGTTCCCCACCCCGAAGGGGGCTTCATCTTTACCGCCGATCAGCTCTTCAACAGCCCGAGCCTGGCCGCGAGCCTGGTGGCGGGCAACAACCGAAGCGGGCTGGATGCCTGGCAAAACAGCGCAGGCTACACCCTCAAGCAATCGGGTTTTGGCAAGAAGACCTCCTGATGACGGGGCCCGGCAACGGGCCTCGCTCATGTTTGCCTTAGTGCCCGCGGCGGGCCGCTCATCAGGATGACAAGGAGGGCGGCTTCCCTTTGCGCTGCTAGCCTCAATGCCAGACGCCTGCCAGGAGATGCCGCCATGTCTGGACTCCTTCGCCTCGTGCCCGGGACGGCCCTGCTCAGTGCCCCCGCCGCTGCGGGCAACGGCCCCCTCGATCTGACCCACAGCGGGGTCGGGCTCTTCGCCCTCGCCATCTTCGCCCTGGCTTATGCCCTGGTGATGGCCGAGGAGTACCTGAAGCTGCGAAAGTCCAAGCCGGTGCTGGTGGCCGCCGGCATCATCTGGATAGCCATCGGCCTGGTCTATACGGGGCAGGGGCAAAGCGAGCTGGTTCAGGCCGGTTTTCGGCACAACCTGCTGGAGTATGCCGAACTGATGCTCTTCTTGCTGGTGGCCATGACCTATGTGAACGCCATGGAGGACAGGCTGCTGTTCGCCGTGCTGCGGGTACGCCTGGTGCAGGCGGGATTCAGCCTGCGTACGCTCTTCTGGCTCACCGGTTTTCTCGCCTTTTTCATCTCCCCCGTGGTGGACAACCTCACCACGGCGCTGCTGATGTGCTCAGTGGTGCTCAACGTGGCCAACGGGGAGCGCCGCTTCATCAACCTGGCCTGCATCAACATCGTCGTGGCAGCCAATGCGGGCGGCGCCTTCAGCCCCTTTGGCGACATCACCACCCTGATGGTGTGGCAGGCGGGCAAGGTGCCGTTCCAGCAGTTCTTGCTGCTCTTCATCCCCGCCCTGCTCAACTTCCTGGTGCCGGCCACCCTGATGAGCCTGATGGTGCCCCGTCTGGTGCCCGCCATGCCGGGCTAGATGGTGGTGCCAAGGCGCGGCGCCGTTGTCATCGTGCTGCTCTTTGTACTCACCATAGTGACCGCAGTCGCCTGCCATCACTTCCTGGGGCTGCCCCCCGTGCTCGGCATGATGATGGGGCTGGGCTACCTGCAATTTTTCAGTTTCTATCTGCGAAAGACCCAGCCCGTCACCCTGGCCCGGGCACGGGCGCTGTATGAGCGCACCGGGGACGAGGCCAGGCTGCTGCGTCTGGGCTCGGTGGTGCCGTTCGATGTGTTCAACAAGATTGCCAAGGCGGAGTGGGACACCCTGCTCTTCTTCTACGGGGTGGTGATGTGCGTCGGCGGCCTCGGGTTTATGGGGTATCTGGCGCTTGCCTCCCATTTCCTCTATGACGGTGGCGATCCGACCCTGGCCAACGTCGTCATCGGCCTGCTCTCCGCCCTGATCGACAACATTCCGGTGATGTTCGCCGTGCTCTCCATGGAGCCGCAGATGAGCACGGGGCAGTGGCTGCTGGTGACATTGACCACCGGGGTGGGGGGCAGTCTGCTTTCGGTCGGCTCCGCCGCCGGGGTGGCCCTGATGGGGCAGGCCAGGGGCATGTATACCTTCGTCGGGCACCTCAAGTGGTTGCCTGCCATTTTGCTTGGCTATATGGTCGGCATAGGGGCGCACCTGTGGCTCAACAGCGCCCTGTTTTAGGCAACCCGGTTCCAGGCACCAGGGAGAGGCAGGATGGGACAACTGTTCGAGGCGCTTTTGCCGCGCCATGTCACCTTTATCGAGGGGCAGAAGATCTTCTTCGTCGGCACGGCGGCTGCGAAGGGATCGGTCAATCTCTCCCCCAAGGGCGGGGATTCGCTGCGCGTCCTCGATGCCCACACCCTGGTCTGGCTCAACCTGACCGGCAGCGGCAACGAGTCCGCGGCCCAGGTGCTGCAACAGCCGCGCATGACGGTGATGTTCTGCGCCTTCGAGGGGGCGCCGCTTATTCTGCGAGCCTATGGCCAGGCACGGGTGCTGCACCGCACTGATCCGCAGTGGCCGTCGTTGCTGGCGCTGTTCCCCCCAAGCGTCGCGGCTCGCCAGATCTTCCTGCTGAACATTGAACGGGTCCAGACGTCGTGCGGCATGTCGGTGCCTCTGTATGAGTACCAGGGAGACAGGGAGGATCTTGCCAACTGGTCCGAGCGGCAGGGCCGGGAGGGGATTGAGGCCTACTGGCGCAAGAAGAACCAGCTAAGCCTGGATGGGCTGGAGAGCGAGATCCTGGCGCGCAGCGGGTTGCAGGCCGATGACTGAGGCCTGCGCCCCGATGCAAAAAGCCCTGTCCATGGACAGGGCTTTTTCATTGCAAGGCATCAGGGGACGCGCTTGCCGCTCAGCAGCCAGTAACTGAGGGCCGACCCCAGGCCGCAACCGGCGATGGCGATGGCCATGGGGAGCGGCGATTCGGGGGGATTGAGGTTGACCAGTACCCCCACCAGGGCCCCAAGGCCAAAGCGCAGGGTACCCGCCAGCGCCGAGGCGGTGCCTGCGGACTGGGGGAAGTGGCCCATCAGGCCGGTCATGGCGTTGGCCCCCACCAGGCTGATGTGGCCGACGAAGAGCACGACGGGGATGACGATGCCCCACAGGCCCCCGGTCTGGCTCCAGGCGTTGTAGATGAGCAGGGCCCCGGCGAGCGGCAGCACGGTCAGGCCGTATCGCAGCATGCGTTCGGCACCCACCCCTTTCACCAGCCGGCTGTTGGCGAAGGTGACCACCATCATCAGCAGGATGTTGAGACCAAAGAGCCAGCCATAGTGCTCGGTCGGCACCTTGAAATACTCGATGTAGACATAGGGGGATGCGCTCAGGAAGGCAAACATGCCGGAGCTCGACAGGGCGCCGCACAGCACATAGCCCATGGCACCACGGTGGGAGAGCACCCCCCAGTAGTTGCGAAGCACCTGCCCGAGTCGCAGGGGCTGCTTGTGCTCGGGTTTGAGGGTCTCCTCAATCTTCCACTGCATCACCAGGCAGATGAGCAGGCTGATGGCCACCAGCAGCCAGAAGATGACCCGCCAGTCGCTGTGAGCGCTGATGTACCCCCCTACCACCGGGGCCACCAGGGGGGCGAGGGTCATCACCAGGATGACGAAGGACATGGCGCGGGAAAACGCATCCTTCTCGAACAGGTCGCGCAGCAGGGCGTTGACCACCACGGAACCCGCGGCGCCCCCTGCGGCCTGCAACATGCGCCAGGCGAGGAGCTCAGGCAGGGAGTCCGCCATGGCGCAGCCCACGGAGGCCACGGCAAACATCGTCAGGCCCGCCAGGATCACCGGCTTTCTGCCGAAGCTGTCGGCGAGCGGCCCGTAAAAGAGCTGGCCGATGGCAAAGCCCCCCAGGAAGGCGCTGATGGTGAGCTGGGCGCCGTCGATGCTGGTAGCCAGATCCCGGGCGATGGCGGGAATGGCGGGCAGATACATGTCCACCGCGAGCGGAGTCAGGCCCGCCAGGGCACCGAGCAGGATGAAGAGGAAACGGGGGGAGAGGGAGCTGGCTTGGGGCATAGGGTATCCGAGTCGTGGGCTGGGCCGGGTTGAGAGGCAGGTGTTGAGTCTATCAGTTTTGGCGGGCGCGATCAGGTGCATCCTGCCCGATGCCCTTTTGTCTGGTGTGGCGCCAGAGCAGCCAGAGCCAGGCAAGCCATCCAAGCAGGGAGAGGGCATTGCCGGTGCGCTCCGGCCATCGTACCGCCAGGGTCAGGGTGAGACTGTGGTGGCCCGCCGGAACCCAGAGTTGCATCAACCCCTGGCGATTGGCGCTCACCGTCAGCGCCAGGTGCCCGTCGAGGCGGGCCTCCCAGCCGGGGTAATGGTATTGGTGCAGGACCAGCCGGGTCGGCACCCGGGCCTTGACCTCCAGCGCCAGGGCGCGGGGTTGCCAGCGGGTCAGGCTCCAGCTCGCGCCTGGCGGTTCGGCGCTGACGGGCGGCTGGAACTCCTCCTTCCAGGCGAGCAGGGTCGGGGCGAACATGCCCCCCGGCACCTGCCTTGGCCTGTATTCCCGGGCACTGCGCTTGCTGTCGAACTCGAATGCCATGGCTTCCCGTTCGGGGGCCTGGGTGAGGGGGGCGTGACGCACATAGGCCAGGGTGGAGAGGAGGGTCAGCAGAAATACTCCCCACCAGAGCCCCTGCCAGAGACGATGGGGCTGGGTGCCGAGCGCCACCACGGCGACCGTGGCAAGGGCGAGCACTAGGTTGAGCCGCCAGGGAAACTGGACCCGCTGCAAGGGGGGAAGCAGGCTCCAGAGAGGCTGGCTCGGGGGCAGCATCATCAGGAAGGCGACGACGCCGATCGCCCCCCAGCACAGCAGCTCGGGGTGGCGCGGCTCCCGGGCGGCGGCCCAGGCGATGAGCAGCAGGACCAGGGTCAGCATGCTCTGCCACGCCAGGTGACCGCGAAAACGCCAGTCCTCCCAGGCGCTGGGCAGGCGGTCGAGAAAGTTGCGCCTGTAGTCGAACATGCCGCCGCGCATCAGCTCCATGGAGATGGCCCCCTGATCCGCCAGGGCGGGCAGCAGCAGGGCGGCTGCCATGCAAAGCCCCACCCCCTGGGCGCCGAGGGCTTGCCAGCAGGGCGTCAGAGTGCGGGTGCGTCTGGTGAACCAGAAGGCGCGCAAGGTGACCAGCCCCATCATGAGCAAGAGGCTGGGGAGGTGGGAGAAGGCCAGCAGCGCCAGCCCCAGGATCAGCAGGGGCAACCCCTGAGGTCGTCCGCGGTGGGCGAGATCCTGCCCCAGCAGGATAAGGGGAGCCCAGGCGAAGGCCCAGAACTCCGCCAGGGCGAAGCGGGCATAGAGATCCATGGCGACATGATAGGGCAGCGCCAAATAGAGCAGGCTGGCGGCCAGGGCCCGGCCAGGGGGCGTGGTGGCACGCAGCCACAGATAGGCAAACACCCCGGAGAGCAGCAGGGCCAGGGTGGCGCTGCCAAGCAAAGGGTAGATGGCTTGCTGGGGGTGGGCACCGGGCCCGGCAAAGAGGGCGCTGACGTAGTAGGGGAGCGGGGGATAGAAGAAGAAGGTGGGGCTACCGAAGCCGCCGTTCATGGCCATCAGCCAGCGGGGATAGAGTTCCCCCTGCCAGAGCTGGCGGGCAAAGTAGTGGCCGGATAGCAGGTGGTGGAACAGATCGTGCCCCTGACTGCCCCCCTGCCACCAGAGCGGCAGCATCAGCAGGGCGCAGGCCAGCAACAGGGCCAGCGCGACCCGGATCCCCTCCCCGGTTCCGCTCGTGTTTCTTTCCATTGCACTGGTTCCTGACAGACCCGGCTGTGAGTGTAGACGAGTCGAGCGATGCCCTCGCAAGCGCCCGGTTCAGCGGGGCAGGGCGAGCCAGAGGCCGGGTTCGGCGTGAAAGCGGGGGGCAAACCAGAGGGTGTCATAAGGGCCTGGTAGCGCCTCTGCCCCCAGGGGGCGGCGGCTGAGGCGGCAGGCCCCCTGGGTGAGCGCAAGGGCGGCATCCCCCCGGTACCAGCCGTCGGTGACGGGCAGGGTTGTGGTTTCCCTAAGCAGCCTCACTCCCCACTGGGTTACCAGCGCCGGGCACGTTTGTTCGGCCAGTCTGGCGGCCCGGGTCATGGCTGGTGCCGCCGGTGGGGTGAGGGTGCAGAGCAGCAACAACAGGGCTCCCAGCATGGCTGGCAGCTCGCCCCGGCGCGGCAGCCAGCCTGCCAGCAGCACGAGGCCAAGCAGGGTGATGGGCGCGAGATGGCGGGGATTGTCCGGATTCTGGCCAAACAGGGTCCAGAGCAGCAGGGCGAGCCAGTAGAGCGTCCAGAGCACGGAGGGGGTCGCATTGTGATCTTTTGACCGTTGCCAGAGTGGCAGTATCAGCAAGGCTCCCATCAACAGGGGCCAGAGCGGGGTGAGCTGATCGTTGAAGGTATTCGCCCAGCTCAGCAGTCGATCCCCGTGGGCTGCCGCCGTGTTGCCCCACAGGGTAAAGTGGCCGTCGGTAAAGCGCCGCCCCTCGCTGAAATAGGCCCAGCCATCGGCCTGCCAGACAAACAGCAGGCAGGCTAGCCCCACCAGCGCGATGGGGAGCACAAACCTGACGCGCGTGCCCTGCTGCGCCATCCCCAGCCAAAGGGGCAGCAGGGCCAGCACGAAGTAGGAGGGACGCAGGGCCAGCATGAGGCCCAACAGCAGACCCGCCAGCGCTATCTTGCGCTGTTGCAAAGCCAGGAGCGCGCCCAGCCAGGCGGCCAGCGCCGGCCCGTCGGACAGGCCGGAGAGGGCGAGCGTCGGGGTGAGCGGCAGGGCTAGTACCAGCAGCCAGACCGGCGCCAGCAGGCTGGGCCGCTGCCACAATCTGACCGCGAGGGAGGCGGCGAGTGGCGCCAGCAAACTGCTCCCCAAGAGGCTGGCCCACTGCACCGCGCGGGCCGGATCGTCCACCGCCAGATTGATCAGCCGCGCCAGCCAGATAAAGGCGGGGTAGCCCGGAAAGTGGGGGGAGAACTCCAGTACGCTGAAGCGCACCACCCCGTGGGCGATGTTCAGGGCATCGTCGGAATCGAGCGCCACGGGGAAGGTCAGCAGCCAGCCAAGCCAGGCCAGTTGCAGCAGGGCAAGCAAGTAGGGTCGATTAGCGAAGCGTAATCGGCCGTGGCGACGCCCCCCTTCTCCCCTTGCGGGAGAAGGGGTGGGGATGAGGGGGGCCGTCGTCATCGATGAGAGGTCATCAAAGCGGCGCCAGCACGGTCATCAGCGCTTTTTCGGCATCGCCAAAGGCAGCGGCATCGGCAGGTTTGGCACCCACGCCGAACACTCCCGGGTTGCCGATGGCATCGAGCACCTTGGCCAGCGCCTGTTCGGCGGCCTTGCGATCTCCTTCATTGAGGGAGGGGAGGATCAAATCCAAGAAGCGCTTGCTCTTGACCACCAGCACCTTGGCGGTCTGGTAGTCGCCAAGGTTCTGGCTGGCCCCTTCGAGGCGGCGCTCGATCTCCGCCTTGTAGGCCCGGTTGAGCAGGGCCGCGGTAGCCACGGCGTCTTTGGCCTTGATGGCGGCGGCCAGCGGTGCTTGCAGCTCGACCTGGTGGTGCTCTTCCAGATAGGTCAGCTCCTCGGCAATCTCGCTCAAGGTGGCGCTGGCATCCTTGCCGTCAGTGGCGGCGCCCAGCAGTGCCTCGCGGGCATCGATCAGCGGCTCCTTGCCGGCTGCGGCGTAGGAGTAAGCCTGCGCCTGCCCGCTCAGGGTCAGCAGCAGGGTGAGGGCAAGTAAACCCGGGCGGATGGTCATCCTGTTCTCCTTACTTATGCCAAGAGGTTATGCCCATGGCGCGGCACTCAGGCCACGCTCTGGGTTTCAATGACGGTATTTTCGTTGCGATGATTGAAGATGGCGTGACGTCTGTCCACCCCGTCGATCACCATGTCTGCGGCCATCATCCCCATCTCCATGGCGGTGTCGGTGAAGATGTAGCGGAATGTCCCCTGACGGCCGGTCATGATGAGGTTGCCTATCGGCATCAGCGCCTTGATGGCTTCGTTGCGGCGGGCCTGATAACCCAGATCCATCAGCGGATAGGCGTATTCACTGCGCGCTTCGAATGTCTCATCGCCGAGCTTCTGGGTATCGACGCCGAGGCTGTCGAGATCGGCGGTGACCCGGCCGCGCAGATCAGAGAGCGGTGCCTGCCAGGTGGCATCCCCCGGATTGCAGGGGATCTCCAGCATCACCGAGGTCTGGCCTTGGGGCGCCATAAAGGGGCTGCGCCGGCGCGGCTCCTGCAGACGGGTCGCCAGAATATGGGGGTCGGAGAGGTACTGCCAGGTGTTGTCCGACAGGTTCTCCTGTTTGAGGGGCATATTGACGAAGCGAAGCGACCGGTAGTGCAGATCACACGGCAAGCCCAGATGCTGGCAGGTGAGCGGCAGCGGCAGGGTGGAGATCACCTGATCAAAGCGCTCGCTCTGCTCCACGTCATCTTGTTTCCAATAAACCCGTTCGATGCGGCCATCAGCCTGCTCGAGACGGGTGATGGTGGCGCCGGTTTTCAGCTCAACCCCTTCGGCCACCAACCGCTCCCCCAAGGTGGTGAAGATCTGGCCGAAGCCGTACTTGGGATAGCGGTATTTGCGGGCATAGGTGCGCACCGACATGCTGCCGTTGCGCCTTGGCAGCAGGCGGCGTGCCACGTCTTTGAGATCGATCAGGCTGATGCGCTGGCCGGCCCAGTCGGCGGAGAGCTTGTCCGGGTTGATGCCCCACAGCTTGCCGGTGTAGCCCTCGAAGAACTGGCGGTAGAGGGTGCGACCGAAGTGGCTCTGGATCCACTCGGCAAAGCTCGCCTTGGCAAAATCGGTAGGCTTCTTGGCAAAGGGCAACAGCAGCAGATCCTTCACCGCACCGGCCATCAGGGCCAGCGGCGCCGTCTTGAGCAAATTGGGCAGGTTCAAAGGGTAGTCATAGGTGCACCCGCCAAAGCGGATGACGCTCTTTCGCTCGGCGTGGAGCAGGTCGTCCCCCATCAGCTCATCGATAAAGGCGAGCAGCTCGGGGTTCTTGGTGATGAAGCGGTGGCCGCCGTAGTCGAAGCGATACTCCCCGTCGCGCCCCTTGAAGGTCTGGGTGGCGCACATGCCGCCCACCACGCTCTCCTGCTCGAACAGGGTGACCGCAAAACCGGCCTGGCGCAGGCGCCAGGCGGCCATCAAACCGGCAGGGCCGGCACCCAGCACCGCAATATGCTTCTTGTTGTTGTCGTTCATGAGTGTTCCGAAACGGCGTGATAGCTGGGGGAGCCCGCCTGTGCGCGGCTCCCGAACAGAGTGTGATCCCCGGGCTCAGCCCTTGGTCGGGGCAGCGCTCCCCTGGGGGCGATAGCTGCGATGCCAGAGGGTGACAAAGATCATGAGGTAGCTGGCCCAGGTCAGCAACTGCAGGCCGGCCGGTGAGGCGTTGTAGCCAAACAGGGCGCGCAGGAAGGTGCCGAATACCCCCTGATCGTCGAGGATGTGGCTGATGTTGAAGACCGGCGTTGCCCAGAAGGTGATGACGTCCGCTGCCTGCAACATGTTGACGGCGGACGAGAGCAAGCCTGCGGCGATGATGATGATGAGCAGGCCGGTCCAGCGGAAGAAGGGGGCCAGCGCCACCTTGCGGGTGGAGCGCAGCAGCCCCCACACCAGCACCACAGAGACCAGCAGTCCGGCCAGCGCCCCCATCAGCCCCTGGTGCAGATCCACCCCTTGCCCGGAGTAGACCAGGGCCGAGAAGAAGAGCACGGTTTCAAAGCCTTCGCGCATCACAGCCAGGAAGGCGAGCAGCACCAGACCAAACAGGTTGCCACCGTCGATGGCGGCATCGATGCGCGCCGTCATGGCCCCCACCTGGGATTTGGCCTGTTTTTGCATCCAGATAGCCATATAGGTGAGCACCAGGGTGGCGAACATCAGGATCCCCGCCATCAGCAAATGGTTATAGCGCTCGCTCTCGAACTGGCTCACCACCACCTGGAACAGGAAGGCGACGACGAGGGAGGCGATAAGACCCAGCCCCACCCCCAGATAGATGAACTTGTTGTAGCGGCTTGCCCCCAGCTTGGCGAGGTAGGAGAGGCAGATGCCGACCAGCAGGAAGGCTTCCAGCCCCTCGCGCAGGGTAATGAGAAAACTTGCGAACATCAGGATTGAGGCTCCGTATCGGGCGTAACGGGGAGGGGCTGCAGGGTCAGTTGCAGCCGATTGAGTAGCACTATGGGGGGCTCCGGCAAGCTCGGCTCGGCGGCGCGCACCGCATCATTGACCCACTTGGGGTAGGTGCGGAAATTGAGTCTGATATCGGCCTTGAAGGGCCCCTGAGCGTCCGCCGGCAGCGGCCAGGTTTCATCGCGCGAGCCATCGGCCGGGATGCGGGTGTCTTCAAGGAGCTTGGCATAGCGCCAGAACTTGAGCCCCACCGGCTTGCCCTCGGCATCGCCGAACACTTTTCTGAACAGCCGCGCATCCTCAGGGACGGCGCCGTTCACCGGCTGGCCGCTTTCAAGCACCAGCTTGCCGCTGGCGTCGGTAACGGTCAGCTCCAGCCAGAGTTCACGGAAATCGGCGACCCCGGTGGGCAGGGCGTGGCCGGCGCCGGTGTTGGCGACTCTCACCACCAGTGCGGGTTGGCCGCTCTGGTTTTCAATGCGGGCCGAGAGGGTGGCGCTGGAGCGCAAGAGCGCCAGGCTCTCCTGCTCAAGGGTTGCACTCCTCAGCCCCACCAGCTGATGCTGGGCGCCGGTAAAGTTGTGGCGATAGAGCCGCTCTTTCACGGTGCCGTTTTCGGTGGACTGGCCCGCCACCGGCGCGCCGCCGTTGCCAGGTGTAGGGTTCATGTGGCAGTCGATGCAGGTGCGCCGTTTGGCAGGATCTTCGGCTTTGGCGAAGCTGGATTTTTCCCACTCATCCCAGGTGTTGACGATATTGGCGCCGGTGCCGGGGGCGAACTCGTTGTGGCACGACTTGCACAGGGCCGCGTCCCGGTAGAAATCCTTCTGGTAGGAGGCCTTGTGCATGGCGGGGCGGGCGTTGATCTGCCGCTCTGCCAGCCAGTGCTGGAGGCTGCCCCCCGGGGTATCCTCGAACACATAGCTCTCGCGGTCTTTCAAATTGACCGTAAAGGCGCTGTTGCCGCCGGCATCCTCGAGCTTGGTGATGCGATGACAGAGCACACAGCCAGTCCCTTCCTCCACCACGGGCTCGCCTTTCTGGTGGGCCGCAATGAGCGAAGCACCGCCCTGCTCGAACATGTGAGAGCCCTTGGGCAGATCAGTCTGGCCGTTCATCACCTGCTGGGGCATGTGACAGCCCTGGCACCACTGGCCGAAGGCCTCCCCTTCGGTTTCGCGGGCCAGCGCCTGCACCACCTTGTAGTAGGGGTGGGAGTTGCCCATCAGCCGGTGGTTGCTCTCGCTCCAGTCCTTGAACGCCTGTTGGTGGCAGTTCTGGCAGGAGGCGGAGTTGAGCCACTCCTTCGGATGAGTGGTCGGCGCCTTGGCAGGATCCCTGCGCGGGGCATCGAGCCTAAGCCAGTTGGCCAGATAGGGGAGGTTGCCATCACTGGTCACGAAAGCGTGCAGATCCTCCATCATCGCCTGCACCTCGGGATGGGGCCTCGCGGGGTCGACCGGCTCGGCCCCATCGCGGGTGTCATGGCCCATGCCGCCCTGGGTCTGCTGGGTCATGCGCAGGTATTCGCCGATAAAGTCCCCCGCCACCATGTTGGCGAGGTTGGCGTGGCCGTTGATGGCGTTGTCGCCGCTCTGCTGGCGATGGGCCGCCATCAGATAGCGGTTGGTGAAGTTGAACCCGTCCAGATGGCAGGAGTTGCAGCTCATCCAGTTGTCCCCCGCCATGGGGAAGCGGCTGTTGGCGGCAGTATTACCCAGGTTGAACAACCGCTCACCGCGCTTGAGGGCTGCGGGGCGGGGATCGGTCTCTACCAGCTTGGCGAAGTGGGGCACATCGACGGTGACCCGGGCAAACGGGCCGCTGCCGCCGCTATTGAGGCGGGTGAGATCCTGCCCCATGACGTTGTGCACCAGGATGTGGTCGCCATCGATCAGCAGATCGCGCGGATTCTGGCCCGGCAGGTGACGCAAGAGCTGGGTCGCCTTGGCGCCCCCCTGAAACTTCTTGCGGCGGTGGCGGTTGCTGTTCTGCTTGCCGCTGCGCGACAGGTCGAACACCAGCAAGTCTTCGGAACCCGCCAGGGTCAGGTAGACCCGCTTGCCATCGGCGGCGAAGCGCGCCGCGAACGGGTTGGAGACGATCTGGCTGCGGTTGCCGACGCTGGGCAGGTTGATCTGCAAAAAGAGCTGTTTTCTTTCATCGACCCGCTCCTTCTCTTCATCGAGATCGATGATGGAGACGGCCGGGAAGACGGTGCTCTGAAACTGGAAGGGGTGATCGAAACTCCAGAGCACGTGGGGCAGCCAGGCTTCGCTGCCATCGGGGGAGAGGGCGATGCCGTCCAGTAGGCGCGGCAAGCCCTGGGAGTCGCTCGGGGTATCGCTGTGGGTTTCCGCCAGGGTGATGAGCTTGGGCTTGGGGAGGGTAGCGCCCTTCTCAAGCTTGGCGAGATCATAGATGGCGAGCTGGCCTGTCATGGCGTGGGTGAGCAGCAGGCGATCGTCGTCGGTCAATGCCAGCCCGCGGGGAGTCTCGGCGGTTTTTGCATCCAGCTGGAGGTTGCCCGCCCTGTCATAAGCCTGAAGGCGCCCTCCCTCGAACAGCGTGACCCAGAACCACTGCCGCTTGGCATCGAAGATTACGCCATAGGGCCTATGGCCGGTGGGGATCGCCTTTTCCAGCTCGAGTTCATCATCCAAGAGCAGCAGGCGATCGCCGCTGTAATCGGTGACCAGCAGGGTGCCGTCATCGGCGCGGGCCAGCTGGCGCAGATCGCCCCCCAGCTGCACCTCGTTGAGTCGCTTGCCAGTGCCCCGTTCGAGCAGGGTGACGGAGCCAGCACTCTGGTTGGCGGTGACGAGGTGCGGGGCGCTCCCCTCGTCATAGGCAATCATGGCGGTGCCCATCTCCCGGGCCGAGGCGGTCCCCAGCAGCAGGGCGGCCAACATCAGGGATAACAACAACTTCAACATAAGATCAGGTGCGCCATTTCAAGATGGTCCAGCGCCAGGCGTGGCGCAGCACCAGGGGCGTCAACGCGAGGGCGCTCAGCCAGTGGGCCCAGCTGGCAAGGTTGCCGAGGCTATCCCCCGGGGTGCCGTGCAGCACCAGCACCAGTCCGCTTGCCAGACAGACCAGCAGCAAGGCTTCGATGATGCGCCCCGTGGTGCGCAGAAAAGGCTTGCGGCTTTTGCGCAGCAGGCTGCGATGGGAGAGCCAGAAGGCGCCAAACAGCAAGGGGAACAGGGTGAGCGAGAGGGCGACGTGCAAAAACAGGTTCCAGCGTGCCAGGGACCAGGTCGGCGTCAGGGGTTCCCACAGCAGCAGGCCGGAGAAAAACATCAGATAAAGAGCACCCTCGGCCGCCTGATGGTGATAGGCCAGCCACTGCCAGCAGTGTCGTGGTGAGAGGGAAAGACTCGTCATGGGTGCTCCAGCTCCCGGGCGGTTCAGCCCGGGGCGAGCAAGTTTACAATGCAGTAAGGGTAATGAAAAGAGTTATCAATTCGGCTCTTGATGAATAGACCCTGAATGGCGCCGGGCCCTATTTGTGCTCCGCCAGCCGCTCGGTCACCGCATAGATAAGTGCCGCGGTGGAGAAGGCGAGGAAGACGATGACCGACCACTTCATCTCGATCTCGTTGCCGGTGCCGTCGTCAAGGAAGGCTTTGAGCACCTCGATGCCGGCGATGGTCACCAGAGAGTTGATGACGATGAGCTTGAGGGACGCGAAGTTGATCTTGCTGAGCCAGTTGTCGCCGAGGGCCGCTCGCTGCTCCGGGGTCTTGATGAACTGCACGTAGCCGCAGATGGCCACCAGGATCAGCATCTGGGCCACCAGCACGAAGTCCACCAGGGTGAGTACCCCCGTGATGAGATCCAGATAGTGGATGTCGATGATGTCGCGGCACAGCACATAGAGCTGCATGGCGAACTTCACCATCAGGAGGGCGACACAGATAAGGATGCAGACATAGAAGGGGAACATCATCAACCGGCTGCCGTTGAGCATGACGTTGAAGCGGCGCATGGGAAACTCCATCGAAAAGGAAGGCAGCCAGAATATCCGGAAAGAAAGGAGCGGGAAAGCGCCTTGGCGCCTCCCGCCCGGCCTAGAGGGGGAAAGTGG
This sequence comes from Aeromonas sp. ASNIH8, assembly GCF_002919855.1. Classification (NCBI taxonomy): domain Bacteria; kingdom Pseudomonadati; phylum Pseudomonadota; class Gammaproteobacteria; order Aeromonadales; family Aeromonadaceae; genus Aeromonas; species Aeromonas sp. ASNIH8. Next base: position 19,037 of record NZ_PQLN01000064.1, read on the forward strand.
GCAGGCCCTGGAACAACTGCTGCAACCCCTCGCCCCAGGCCTTTCGCAGCGCCACGAAATGGGGGTTCTGTTCGGTGATGCGGTGCTGGTTCGTCGCCGAGAAGCTGCCCTCGTGATAGACCAGGGCATCCAGGGGCAAGCCCACCGACAGATTGCTGCGCAGGGTCGAGTCGATGGAGATGAGGGCGCACTGCAATGCGGTCTGAAGCGGCGTCTCATGGTGGATGATGCGATCGATGATGGGTTTGCCGTACTTGCTCTCACCAATCTGGAAGTAGGGGGTGTCGGCGCTCGCCTCGATGAAGTTGCCCTCCGGATAGATGTGGAACAGGCGGTGGCGCTCCCCCCGGATCTGCCCCCCCAGCAGGATGTTGCAGCCGAAGTTGATATGGCCCTGCTGCTGACCCCCATCCCGGCTGATGACGGTGCGTATGGTCTGGCCGATGAGGGCGGCAGCCTCGTAGAGGCTGGGGAGGGCAAGGAGCTCCTGCCCCTCCGTCAGCAGGCTGATGACGCTCTGGGTGGTGGCCAGATTGCCCGCGCTTTGCAGCACTATCACCCTGTCCTCCCGGGTGAAGAGGTGCAATTTGCGGAAGGTGGCGATGTGATCCACCCCCGCATTGGTGCGCGAGTCGGACGCAAACACCATGCCGTCTTGCAGGCACATGGCGACGCAATAGGTCATGACCGCGCTCCCGCCAGGACTCTCCCGGTCTTCATTGCTGCTGTCCATCCAGGCGGGTCACCTGCGCCTGGCTCTGCAGCTGCTCGCACCCGCCGCCATAGCGCACGCCGCGCACCGGACAGGCATCCAGATAATCCATGCCGACTGCGAGCTTGAGGTGCTCGCTGGTGGAGCTGGTGAGGTTGGTGACGTCGAACGTGTGCCAGCGCTCCTCGATCCACACCTCGGCCCAGGCGTGCATCGCCACGTGGCTGTTGTCCTGGCTGTAGAGGTAACCGCTCACGTACCGGGCCGGCAGGCCGGCGTGGCGGCAGCAGGTCAGGAAGACATGGGTGTGGTCCTGACAGACGCCGCTGCCCGAAGCAAGTGCCTCGTCGGCGCTGAAGGTGGCATCCGTGCTGCCGGGCTGATAGGGCATCAGCACCAGGATGCGTGCCATCAGGCTCTGCAAGTCGGCCAGGGTCGGCTCCTCTGGCAGGCAGGCCTTCGCGAGATCCTGCAGGGCCGGGGTCGGTCGGGTGAGGGGGGTGGGCCTCAGGTAGCTCAGGGGAGAGATGAGGGAGGACTCCTCATCTTCCGGGGCGTCGTCGCAGATCTCCACCTCCCCGTGGGCGCGGATCAGGATCCCCTCGTGGGGGGACTCCAGGCTTAGCACATGCAGTATGTTGCCGTAACCGTCCGTGGTGCAGGTGGCCTCCCCCGGCAGCTCCAGCTCCCAGGAGAGGATCTGCTGGCGGGCCGTGCTGTGGGGGGTCAGGCGCAGGTACTGGGTGCTGCGGCGCACCACGTCGGCATAGTGGTAGCGGGTCTGGTGATCGATGATGAGTCTCATAATACCTCCAGGTAGGCGGCGTGGATGCTCTGGCCGATGGCGCCGATGTCGCTGAGGAAATCACTCAGGTACTCCTGCATGCCGAGGGCAAAGACATCGTCGATGGCGCCATAGGTCAGATGGGCGTTGAGTATGGTGGTCAGGCGCCGGGGCGTCTGACCGGCGTTGCCCTCGATCTGGGCAAGGATCAGCTCCATCTCGTCGAGACAGGCCCGCAGGGAGCGCGGCACGTCATTGCGCAGGATCAGCAGCTCGGCGATGGAGGCATGGGAGAGCGTCTTGTAGAGGGTCTGGTGGGCCTCGTAAGCGCCCACTGACCGCAACAGGGCGTTCCAGCGGTAGAACTCGCGCACGCTGTCCTCCTCCTCCCGGATCACCTGATACTTCACGGTCAGGATGCGTGCCGTGTTGTCGGCCCGCTCGATGAAGGTGCCAAGGCGCAGGAACCAGAGCACGTCACCGCGCATGATGGTGCCATAGGTGGCGCCGCGAAACTGGTGGGAGCGCTCCTTGATCCAGTCGAAGAACTCCTGGGCCTGGCCGCTGGACAGCCCCGCCTGGCGGCGTCGGCGGATCTCTATCCAGGCGGCGTTGATGCTCTCCCACACCTCACCGGGGATCTTGCCCCGCACGGCGTGGGCGTTGTCCCTGGCCATGCGCAGACAACTGAAGATGCTGCTCGGGTTCTCCTCGTCGAAGCAGAAAAATTGCAGCAGGTTCTCCATGTTCACCTGGCCGTAGCGGGCCAGGAAGGGCTCATGGGTGCCGCTGATGGTGAGAGGCGCCACCAGCTCGCTGTGATCGGCGTCGATGGAGGGCATCAGCGACATGGTCTGGGTGACGTCCAGCATGCGCGCCGTGTTCTCCGCCCGCTCCAGGTGGCGGGACATCCAGTAAAGTTCGCTTGCGGTGCGGCTCAGCATGGGCTGCCCTCCATGACCCAGGTGTCCTTGGTGCCACCACCCTGGGAGGAGTTGACCACCAGGGAGCCTTCGGTGAGGGCGACCCGAGTCAGGCCGCCCGGTACCAGGCGCAGCTCCTGCCCCGTGAGAACGAAGGGGCGCAGATCGATGTGGCGGGGGGCGATACCGGCGTCGACGAAGGTCGGGCAGGTGGAGAGGGAGAGGGTCGGCTGGGCGATGTAGTTGTCCGGCCGCGCCTTGAGCAGCTCGCGAAAACGGGCCAGCTCCTCGCGACTGGCGCAGGGGCCGATAAGCATGCCGTAGCCGCCGGCGCCATGGACCTCCTTGACCACCAGCTCCTCCAGATTGGCCAGCACGTGGGAGAGGGCAGCCGGCTCGCGGCACTGCCAGGTGGGCACGTTGTTGAGAATGGGATCTTCCCCCAGATAGAAGCGGATCATCTCCGGCACATAGGGGTAGATGGACTTGTCATCCGCCACCCCGGTGCCGATGGCATTGGCCAGTACCACGCCGCCGGCGCGGTAGACCGAGAGCAGCCCGGGCACGCCGATGAGGGAGTCCGGGTTGAAGGCGAGGGGATCGAGGAAGTCGTCGTCGATGCGGCGATAGATGACATCCACCCTTTTCAGCCCCGTGGTGGTGCGCATCAGCACCTGGCCATCCTTGACCACCAGATCCGCGCTCTCCACCAGCTCCACCCCCATCTGCTGGGCGAGGAAGCTGTGCTCGAAGTAGGCGCTGTTGAAGCGTCCCGGGGTCATCACCACCACGCAGGGGTTGTCCACAGGGCTGCTCTCGCGCAGGGTCTGCAGCAACAGGGCCGGGTAGCGCTCCACCGGGGCGATGGGCTGGTTGTGAAACAGCTCCGGGAAGAGGCGCATCATCATCTTGCGGTTCTCCAGCATGTAGGAGACCCCGGAGGGGGTGCGCAGGTTGTCCTCCAGCACATAGTACTCACCGTCGTGGTTGCGGATGATGTCGACCCCGGTGATGTGGACATAGGTGTCCCGGTGCAGGTCGACCCCCTGCATGCAGGGCTGGTACTGGGCATTGGTGAGGATCTGGGCGGCCGGGATCACCCCCGCCTTCAGGATGCGCTGATCGTGATAGATGTCGTGCAGAAAGGCGTTGAGGGCGGTGACCCGCTGGCGGATCCCCAGATCCAGGTGTTGCCACTCCCGGGCGGGAATGATGCGGGGAATGCTGTCGAACGGGATGAGGCGCTCGGCGCCGTCCCCGTCTCCGTAGACGTTGAAGGTGATGCCGACCCGGCGAAACAGCAGGTCGGCCTCCTCGCGCTTGCGCTCTATGCTCTTCTCGTCGGTCTGGTGCAGCCACGAGAGGTAGGCGTGGTAATGATCGCGAAACTGGTTGTCGGTGAGCAGCATCTCGTCGTAACAACCGGGTCCGGGGGGCTTGATGGGCAGCATAGGCAACTCCTTGTGACGTCCCTGCGTACATCACAAAGTGCAAGGGCTGTGCCAGCCAATTGAGTCGCTATCGAGGCCAGTGTCAGTAATTTTTCATTCAAAAATCATATGGATGACTTTTATGTCATCACGGGGCAAGGCAGGGCGCACCAGAGTGGTACCCCATAGAGGGTAAGCCTGCGCTATCTTGTGGCAACAGGCCATGAGGGCAAGGGACGGGCGCAGCGGGATGCGGGGGTGGAAGGCGAGCGCCCTTGCCCCGAGGTGGGGCAGGGGGTAAGAAAGAACCCGGCCGATGGCCGGGCTTTCAGGCGCAAGCCTATCCTGGGTGAGGTGTCGGTGGACTGGGTCAGCCGCGTTGGTGCGGGATCCCTGTAGCAAGGCGCATGAAGCGGTCAAATGCACGATCCGGCAACAAGCGGCGCAGGAAGATCATCGGCCTGGCCCCAAAACCAACGGCATAGCGGGTCTTGGGGCGACGGGTCTGGACCGCCTTGGCGATGGTATCCGCGATGAGTTCCGGCGGGGACTGGCGCTGGCGGCTGGCGCGTCCGATCATGGACTCCCCCATGGGGAGGGCCTGGTGACCATAAGGCCCCTCGCCGGAGACCTCGCGCAGTTTTTGCGCGGCAATGTCGGCCCACTCGGTCTTGATGCCACCCGGTTCTACCACTACTACATTGATGCCAAAGGGTTCCACCTCCATGCGAAGGCAATCGCTGATGGCCTCCAGTGCGAACTTGGTTCCGTGGTACCAGGCTCCTAGCGGGGTGTGGATCTTGCCGCCCATGGAGGTGATGTTGACTATGGTGCCAGTCTGTCGGGCGCGCATGTGGGGCAGCACCAGCTGGATGAGGCGAACGGCGCCAAACACATTGACGTCAAACTGGGTGCGACCCTCCTCGAGAGAGACTTCTTCAACCGAGCCGTAGGAGCCATACCCGGCATTGTTGACCAGTACGTCGATCTTGCCGGTTTCGGTGATGATTCTCTCAACTCCTGCCTGCATAGATGCATCCTGGGTCACATCCATGGCGATGACGCGGATCCCCGCGTCTGTCAGGCATTGCATGCGTTCGATGCGCCGCGCTGCGGCATACACGGTGAATCCTAGAGCCTTCAGTTTCATGGCGGTGGCCGCTCCGATACCGGAGGAGGAGGCGGTGACGAGCACAACGTTTGAGTTCATATGGAAGATCCTTGAGCAAAATGAATCGCATGCGAGTCCAGAATCGGCTTGCCTGCGGTATCGATACCATATCCGACCCGTGATGCCATGGTTCTGGCAAACGGCGCCATGACGCCATCGAACTGCGCCATCCCTATTGCTTTCGAGTCAGCCTGTGCGGCGATCACCGTCCTTGACCGCGGCCCTGGCGGCGGCCAGATTGGCCGTGAAGTCGACGGCGCTAAATGCCTCCCGGCTGCCAGCGACGGCGAAGGTGGCCCCGGCGAGCAGCACGCGACGGGATTGATATGGGTGGTCATGAGGCTGACCTCAGTTGAATCGATATGACTGGCGAGTGCTTTCCAGCGTCCGCCCGGTCCAATCCTGGAATGCGCGGTAGAAGGAGTTGGGATCTTCGAAGCCAAGCAGAAAGGCTATCTCCCCTCCAGACAGGGTGGTGTGCTCAAGGTAGTGGCAGGCGAGCCTTCTTCGCGTCTCGCTGACCAGGGCTCGAAAGTTTTCCCCTTCCTCTTCCAGCCGGCGTTGCAGGGTTCTCTTGCTCATGCCCAAGCGACTTGCCGCCACCTCAATGGTGGCCGAGTTGCTTGGCAAGAGCTCGAGCAGAACGGCATGCACCCGCTCCGCCGTGGTGGCGGCAGAGTCCATTTCGCACAACTGGCGACGCAGCTCGGGCTCGAAGGCTTGCCACATCCCCTCGTTGCTCGTGAGAAAGGGGCGCAGCACGTCCACGGCAGAAAACGTAATGCTGGCATGGGTTCCAAGTGTGATGGCGGTGCCGAAGAAGCGCTCGTAGCGCTGCAGTGCCTTTCCAGCAGGGAGCGCAGGCAGTGTCACTCGCACGGCACAGATCGCCTCACGTGTGGCGATCTGTGCCAGTCGGACAAAGAAGGCGAGTTCCACCACCTGCAGGGAGACCGGGACCTCGGTGTGCCCTCCTTGCCAGCGAGGGGAGAGCGTCATCTCTCCCCAGGAGCCTACCGAGATCTCGAGGCTCATGGGGGCAACGAGCGCCTTGTATTTGGCCAGCCGCTGGACAGCCCGCATCAGATCCGGGCTGCACAGGGCGGCAAACAAGGGGGGACTGAAGACTTCGCTGGAAACGGTCTCGATGAGCCGCAAGGGAAACAGGACGTCATTGGCTTCCTGCTCCAGCGCCCGCCAGAAACGGAAATACTCATCGGTGGTCAACCCATGATTCTCGCGCGACAACGTGTCTTCCGGCAGCAGTGCCCTGCGCAAGACATGCCTGGATGGCAGGCCAAGGTCTTTGAGCAGTAGCTGCCATCCGACGTCCAGGGAAAAGTGAGATTTGTGTGCCATGCGTGCGCCTTTGCCGTGCGAGGTGAAGTCAGTGCTAGCGGAATGAGGACCAGTATAGGGGGCAGGGCGAGAGCATTGACATGCAAAAGGCGCCAATGTGGTGGCATTGGATGCCAGAGACAGGCAAAACAAAAAGGCCCGATCTTGCGATCGGGCCTTTGAGGCATGGAATATGGCTCCCTCGACAGGACTTGAACCTGTGACATACGGATTAACAGTCCGCCGTTCTACCGACTGAACTACGAGGGAATTGGCTCCTCCTACTGGACTTGAACCAGTGACATACGGATTAACAGTCCGCCGTTCTACCGACTGAACTAAGGAGGAATTGCCTGTCTCGTCGAGACGCAGCGGATATTAATGATCCCCCGGACGGGTGTCAACCCGCCACTCCACGGAAAAAGGGCTTTTCGGCCCGTTTGCCCAAAACTTGGGCGCTGTGGACTATTTTCAGCACAATCAGCAGCTTGAGATGCCCTGCCTGCGGCCACGGTCGGGCTGGCGATGAAGGTGCCATCGGCCTGGAGGGGGCGAGGCAATGGATAAGCCGATCATGGCGGGAACCGATGAAAATCGGCGATGTCGCCCCTGTCGATGGGCTTGCCTCTGAGGTGTGGGGGATGCGAGGGAGGTGCCGGTTCGCGATGACCAGGGATCTATTAAAGGAATGGCAGGGAAAATCGGCGATATGCGAGCTATCGATGACAATAATGCGGGGTAATGGCCATTTCTTGATCCTGCCCATCGAATTATCTGGCCGGGTCGGGTATGGTTGCCTTCGATACCATCGCCGCGTCGACAGCTCTGCCGGCCCTTGATGATGATCGGGTGCCGGTTCACCCCGGCCTTTGTCTCCCTCTTCTGGTATTACCCTAGACATGCACAATCAAGCTTCCTTACAAGGCGTGAAGCTGGCCATCGCATTGCGCCAATCCTGCATTGACGAACCCTACAGCGTGGCGCGCTTTGGCCGCGACCTCATCGCCGGCATCACGGTCGGCATCATCGCCATTCCCCTTGCCATGGCACTGGCCATCGCCAGTGGGGTGCCGCCCCAGCACGGGCTCTACACCGCCATCATCGCCGGTATCGTGATCGCCGTGACCGGCGGCTCCCGCTTCTCCATCTCGGGGCCCACCGCCGCCTTCGTGGTGATCCTCTACCCGGTGGCCCAGCAGTTCGGGGTGGGGGGGCTTTTGATGGCCACCCTGATCTCGGGCTGCTTCCTGGTGGCCATGGGGATGGCGCGCCTCGGCCGCCTCATCGAATACATTCCGCCCTCGGTGACCCTGGGTTTTACCGGCGGTATCGCCATCGTGATCGCCACCCTGCAGATCAAGGATTTCTTCGGCCTGCAGGTGCCCGAGATGCCGGAAACCTACCTCGGCAAGGTGCAGGCGCTGGCTCATGCCCTGCCCAGCTGGCAGTGGGGGGACACCCTGGTGGGGGTGGCGACCCTGGCGGTGCTGCTGCTCTGGCCTAGGCTGCGTCTGCCGGTCCCCGGCCACCTGCCCGCCGTGCTGGTGGGGGTGGGCCTGGGCTTTGGCCTGCACCAGTTCGGGGTGGACGTGGCCACCATCGGCAGCAAGTTCAGCTATACCTTGGCCGACGGTACCCAGGGCATGGGGATCCCCCCCATCGCGCCGACCCTGGTGATGCCCTGGGCGCTGCCGGGGCCGGACGGGGCACCGGTGGAGTGGAACCTGGCCGCCATCCAGAGACTGCTGCCCGCCGCCTTCTCCATGGCCATGCTGGGGGCCATCGAATCCCTGCTCTGCGCCGTGGTGCTGGACGGCATGACGGGTCGCAAGCACAGCTCCAATGGCGAGCTGCTGGGGCAGGGGCTCGGCAACATACTGGCGCCCTTCTTCGGCGGCATCACGGCGACGGCCGCCATCGCCCGCTCCGCCGCCAACGTGCGGGCCGGGGCCACTTCTCCCATCTCCGGTATCGTCCATGCGCTGGTGGTGCTGGCCGCCATCCTGGTGCTGGCGCCCTGGCTCTCCTGGTTGCCGCTCTCTGCCATGGCCGCCCTGTTGCTGCTGGTGGCCTGGAACATGAGCGAGGCCCACAAGGTGGTGGATCTGGTGCGCCGGGCGCCCAAATCCGATGTACTGGTGCTGCTGGTCTGCCTGTCGCTGACCGTCATCTTCGACATGGTCATCGCCATCACCTTCGGGGTGATCCTGGCCTCTTTGCTGTTCATGCGCGAGATAGCCAAGATGACCAGGCTGCACAACCTGGCGGATCACAAGCGCTATGCCAGCGAGGTGTCCCCCTCGACCCTTGTCTACAAGATCAACGGGCCACTGTTCTTTGCCGCCGCCGAGCGGGTCTTTGACGAGTTGCTTGCCCAGGTGAAGGACCACAAGGAGTTGATCCTGCAAATGGAGGCGGTCTCCATCCTGGATGCTGGCGGTCTCACCGCCTTCCAGCAGTTCGCAAAACGCATGGCCAAGGTGGGGGTCCGTCTCAAGGTGGCTGAATTGCAATTCCAGCCCCTCAAGACCCTGGCGCGGGCCAAGGTGCGTCCGGTGGCGGGAGAGCTGGAGTTCTACGGCTCGCTGGAAGAGGCGATTCGAGGAGAACATTTGCACGAAGCGGTTGAAAATTGATGGAAAGGGATAGGAAATGGCATATTTTTAGTCACTTGGTTCGCTTATTGAGCAAACAGTGGCAAAAGATAAAAAATTGCATTGACCGCCTCGCGCCTATCCCTTACATTACGCCCCGTTCCAGCGCAACGGCGCAGCGAATTCGTGTTGGCTGAACACGTTAAAGCACAGACCAAAATTGGGTGCGGTGTCCGAGTGGCTGCCCACCGACGAAGTCGGCAAGATGCACGCGCAGCGTGCTCCGAAAGCCACTTCAAGCAGTGAAAATTTGGTGAGGTGTCCGAGTGGCTGAAGGAGCACGCCTGGAAAGTGTGTATACGGCAACGTATCGAGGGTTCGAATCCCTCCCTCACCGCCAAATATAACCCGTTGAATTTCAACGGGTTTTTTCATTTCTAGACTTACGTGATTTTTTTCCTGGATCAACTAGGTGGAACAATCATGTATCTGAGTAAAAATGCCTCCGGCACCTACTACACTCGTCTCCCGCTGCCTAAGTCACTACGTGACCGTGGCTTGCCCTTCGCTATCCGTACTTCCCTTTGCACCAAAGATCGTCAGCTCGCCGTAGACCGCAACCTAGCAGTGGCAGCTCGCACTCGCGCACTGATCGCGGCTACCCCTGCTGATACTTCCCCCCGCAGTTTCTATCGCTGGATCCGCGCCGATCTTGACGCTTTCAAAGTCGCGGGGTTCATCCCTCCTCAAACACCTTCCACACCTCGTGAACCTTCTGTTGATGCCCCAGCTTGCCCCAGCAGTGGGATCATGCTCACCCACGCATTGGCGAGATTCATCGAGACTAAAACCAGTGAGGGGATCCAGCATAGGTCGGTGGGCCAGCTCCAACTTCGGATCAACGCCTTCGTCACCTGGGCCAAAGGGGTTAAAGTCGATGAGGTGACGCCCGCTCTGGCGCAGGAGTACCGCAACAGCTTGCTGCGCAAGACCAACCTCAGTTTCAAAACCAAAGGAGATTACCTCGCCGCCCTGAAACAGTTCTTCCGTTGGTGCGTGGCGCTGGACTATTGCAGCCGTAACCCTTTTGATGGGTTGACGGCAGGCAAGAAGCCGCACAAACGGGCGGATGAGGAGCGAGTGCGCTGGCATCGCCCTCAACTGGCTCAGCTGTTTGCCAGCCTGCGCAGCAAACAATCCCAGAAAGGCAAAAAATTGAGAGTTCAAGACTGGTGGGTGCCCCTGCTGTGCCTGTATGCCGGGCTGCGACCCTCCGAGGCTTGCCAGCTCAAAACTCACAACATCAAACAGGTTGAGGGGATTTGGTGTCTGATGGTCGATGCGGGAGAGGCGGATCAACAGCTCAAAACTGCCAATGCGTACCGTACCGTGCCGTTGCATAGTGCGTTGATTGGACATCAATTCCTGGACTATGTGGAGAGTCGTCGCAGTCAAGGGAAGGTATTTTTGTTCGATGACCAACCATCAGGCAAAGACGACGACTGGGCGCATAACATCACCTGTCGCTTCCAACGCCACCTCAATGATGCTGGCATCGTAGGTCAGGGCCGCCCCACCATTTACGGGATGAGACACACGTTTATCGATGAGCTGCAACAGGCGGACGTTGCTGAGCATATTGTGGCCGAACTTGCGGGACACAGTAAAAATGGCCTGACGTTTGGCCGCTATGGCAAACGTGTGAACATTAGGCTGCTGAATGAGAAAATCCAATCCCTTCCTACCGACCTGATACCCCACCACCTGCTGTCAGGGGGAAAATCACCGTAAAGATGAC